>JBGSJT010000714.1:0-2284 GCA_041741715.1 Pirellulaceae bacterium
GTCACCGTACAGCCCCCACGCCACGGCGGCTGAGCCGAGGATCAGCAACAAGAAAGCAGAAGCGACTGTGGCCGCCATGCGGTGTCGCCGAACGAATTTTCTCAAGCGATACGTGGTGGATGGTGGACAGGCTTCGACGGGCTCACCGTTCAGATAGCGATTCACTTCGGCCACCAGGGCGCTTGCCGTTTCGTATCGGCGTGTCCGATCTTTTTCCAGCGACTTCATTACGATCCAATCCAATTCGTTGCGTAACAATTGCTTTAGTTTGAATGGGGTGCGTTCCCGTTTTGCGTAGGTAAGTGCTAGCAATCAGATCGGTTTTTGTTGCACTAATTTTGCTGGTATCCTCATGGCTTTTCGGATTGAGTTTTCGCAAGGAAGCGAGAGTGCTATGGGGATGGTTCGCATGGGTGGCAAAGACGGCGAGTTGATTGAGTCTGTTGGGCAAATGGTAGGGAAGTTTACCGGCGAATTGTATCCAAAGCTCGCAATTTGGGAGAAGCAACTGATGCAGTCCCCGGAATTGTTGGAAACCGTGGAGCAAGAGGTTAAAGCGGCCTTCTTGCACGGTGCGGGCATGGTCACTTCGGGCTTGATCGCAGTGGTTCTGCTTTCCAAAGACCTCGAACAAAAAAGCGAGGAGACCAGATTCGGTTTCGACTATCCATTGGCACGAGGACGCAATCGTGACATTCGAATTCGCCTGTTAGGTGGCTTCTTCATGTGGGTTAGTTCCCTGTATTGCGAACCCAAAAAAGGAGTCTTTCGAAAGACTCGGCCCGATGCAACGGGGCTCTACGTCGAGTTGGCCCAATTTGGATTTGGCAAAGGTGTTACACCTGCGGTTCAAAGCACCGTATCGCGACAAGCAGCTCTGAGCCCCTCGTTTCAATTTGCGGCCAACGAACTCGCTAGAAACGGTTTGAAGTTGGACGCCAAATCGGTTCGTCGGATCGCCAACCAGTGTGGAGAGAACCTGCTTCAGTTACGGAAGCAGCGAATTCTCGACTGGCAAAATCGCAAGTTGACTCCCGGGAACTGTCTGGCTGGAAAGCGAGTGAGCGTTCAAATCGATGGAGGGCGAACACGTCTTCGCGATGCATTGAGAAAATCGACACCTACCCCCGACCTGCCCGACTCGGACGGACTACTGCAGCAAGACGCCGCAGCACGATCCAAGCCAGTCTCGAAATCTAGTTTCGATCCCCAGTGGCGCGAACCCAAGTTGTGTACGATCTTTGTGCATGACGAAAATGGTCGTATGGAGAAACACTCCCAAGCAACGATCGATGGAACCTTTGAGGGCCCCGACGCCATCGCAGAGATTGTTGCCATGAACTTGCATCGCATGGGGGCGGCCCAGGCGTTGAGTATTACGTTCGTGGCAGACGGAGCGGCGTGGATTTGGGAACGGATCGAAACGATCGTGGAGATGGCATGTATCCCAGCCGAGGTCAAGATTTACCAAGTGCTTGACTGCTGCCACGGAGTCCATCACGTATCGCTTGCATTGGCTTGCCTTGGTCTGAACGAAGCAGAGCGGATGCCATTGTATCGCGTGATGCGAACGATGATTCGCAATGGACAGTGGAAGCAAGTTGTCGATGACCTGAGCCAACTCGCGGAAGATAACCAATGGCCATCCACCATAGCGACAGAGATTGAGTACCTTCGAAAACATGGTGAGGCAGGTCGGCTGAGTTACGTCCATTTTCGGAGGCTGGGTATTCCGCTGGGCAGCGGATCGATCGAGAGCAGCATACGTCGAGTGGTGAACAACCGCATGAAGAGCAACGGAATGTTCTGGCTAGCGGAAAATGCCGAGACGATGCTTCAACTTCGATGCCAAGTGATCAGCGATCGTTGGGATGAAAGCGTCGCAGCCATGCGGAGTATGAACCGGCAGACCAGCCTCGGAGATTGGCGATGGACACCACGTCCGATGAACCAAAAAGTTGAAGCCAATAGACCCAGTACTCAAAAACTCACGAAATCACAGGGGAAAACGTGACGCAATTTGGGAATGCACCCCATTCCAAGTACGGAACACCTTGAGAGCGCTGTTTCCGTTCCAAGTACGGAACGCATTGCGGAACAGGAAAGTTACGCATTGCGGAACGGGAAAGTTATGCATTGCGGAACGGGAAACGACCCACTTCCTAACCCTTTACCTATTCCTAATCCTAAAGAGAAGCGCCCCCGCTTCGTTACTCCAACTGTCGATGAAGTCAAAGGCTACTGTACCGAGCGCAGGAACAATGTCGACGCCGAGCAGTTTCAC
>JBGSJT010000715.1:0-9920 GCA_041741715.1 Pirellulaceae bacterium
GCTGGATCAAAACCTCCGCCGGTGGTGCCGTGAGTTTTGGATTCTGATTCAAGCTGCGCCAGTTGGTCTTCGTAGAGCATCTTAGAATCGAACAGCAAGCGTCCGATCAGGGTACTTTTACCGTCGTCGACGCTGCCGCAGGTAATAAAGCGTAGCAGCTCCTTGCGTTCGTGCTGCGCCAAATAGGCATCAATGTCGGTGGCAATTAATTCGCTTTTGTGGCTCATCGTTAGAAGTACCCCTGCTTCTTCTTTTCTTCCATCCCGGCTCCGCCAGCATCGCGATCGATCATCCGACCTTGACGTTCGCTGGTCTTGGCCAACAGCATCTCTTGAATAATTTGTGGCAGGGTCGTTGCATCCGACTCAACTGCACCCGTCAGTGGGTAGCAGCCCAAAGTTCGAAACCTAACTCGACGCGTCTGCCACTCTTCGCCAGGGCGGAGCTGCAGTCGATCATCATCCCGCATGATCAACGTCCCGCCACGCTCGACGACCGGACGCTCGGCGGCAAAATAGAGAGGCACGATCGGGATTTTTTCCAAGTGAATGTACTGCCACACGTCCAGCTCGGTCCAGTTACTCAGTGGAAAGACGCGAATGCTCTCTCCCGGATTTACCTTGGCGTTGTACAGGTTCCATAGTTCGGGACGTTGGTTTTTGGGATCCCAACGATGGAATTTATCGCGGAATGAAAAGACTCTTTCTTTGGCCCGCGATTTTTCCTCATCTCGCCGCGCACCCCCGAAGGCTGCGTCGAAACCATACTTGTTCAGAGCCATTTTCAGTGAATCGGTCTTCATTACCTCAGTGTGCTTCTCGCTATTTTCCGCTGGATCGATCCCCAGTTTCAAACCTTCGTGATTGATATGTACCAGTAGATCGAGCCCCAGTTCCTTCTGGGCGTAGTTTTCTCGAAAGGCATACATCTCCTTAAACTTCCAAGTCGTATCGACGTGCAGGAAGGGAAACGGCGGCTTGTCAGGGTAAAAAGCTTTTAAGGCTAAATGGGTCATGACCGACGAATCCTTGCCGATCGAGTAGAGCATCACCGGTTTGGAAAATTCAGCAGCCACTTCACGAATAATGTGGATACTCTCCGCTTCCAGCAATTTCAAGTGCGTTAGCGAGTAGGCGGTCATGGTTCAGATAGGACCCTTCAATTATGGCGATGAAAACATTTATTGTGGCCTGGTCGTACACGCAACATTTTGTGTGAATGGCAGGTGGTTTCGTTCTTAATCGCGAAGCGATGGCATGCGCCCGTGCTAAAAACCTTAAGTTCCGTCCAGTTCGCACCTCGCTTCACGGCATCGCAACCCGGATTCTGCATGAGCACAAACATCAGCAGCCAGGGACCCTCCCGCTTGCGGGAGGGTCGCGACGGGCACCGACGCAAAGCGTTGGTCGGCGAGCGGGGAGGGCTTGGCGGTGCCCCCTCCGCTCGCATTACTCGCGACTCCCCCTCAGGGGAGTACCTGAATAATCACATTTTGACCACACGGAACTTAAGGTTTCTAGCGCTAGCCCAGGATGAAAATCCCAGGTTACGTAACAAGCCTGAGCCCGATAGTCGGGAAGCGACCAACGCGTACCGAACCCTGTTTAGCCACTAACTCACGCGCAACACAGAGTGAGTTTGCATAGCTTGGCGAAGTCGGCAAGGGGAGAATGCAATTTATGAATGCTTCCGGCGATTCATTTGCAAAATAACTGACTCCGACTCGGTGCCAGGCATCGAATACGTCGCGATTCGCCGCAATTCGATGTCGTGCATTAGGCCGCGATGCCGCGCCTCGCCACGCTCTTCGAGCCAGCGTGGCCCCTTAATCGCCAACAGTCGGTCGCAGCTCATCCAGTATTCACCCAGCCAGCCCAGGAGCTGAGAAATGCTACCAGCGGCTCTTGTTACCAAACTATTGAAACGTAGATCCTCCAGCACGTCCTGCACGCGGGTGGCATGCACGGCTACCGGCAGCCCCAGCGACTTGACGATCGCATTGGCCACCTTCGACTTCTTCGCGACGCTGTCGCACAAGCTGACGGTTAGGTCGGGACGCAGAATGGCCAACGGGATTCCAGGGACGCCACCACCAGTACCGATGTCCAACACTTCTTCGTCTTCGCTTAGATGCTCGGCCAGCTTGACTGAGTCGAGCAGGTCGCGGCGAGCAAACAGATCAAAGGTGGTGTGCCGCGTGAGATTGATCTTTGTATTCCACTCCCATAAAGCGGTGCAGTATTCTTCCAGTTTGACCAGCGTTTCGCCTGGCAAATCAATCCCCACCCGCTCAGCCGCCTCTTGCAAACACTGACTTGGCTGGGCTTCGACCCGATCCGCTTCGTCAACTAAATCTACCTGCACGTTTAAGTCGTCCATTGCTGCTCTCATGTTGCCCATCTAATTCAACTCCGTTTGTATAAAAATCCAGTCCAGAATGTCTGCCGTATGACTCAGGTTTTCCACTACTCGACAAGCACCGGCCGCCAGTAATTCCGAAACCTCGAACCCCCCGGTGGCCACTCCCAAGCACCGCGCTCGCATGGCCAGAGCTAACGCCACATCCAGCGGTGTGTCGCCCACTAGTATAATGCGCTGCGAGGGTAGTTCTTGTCCACTTCGATTATTTACTTCGCGCTGGGCGTGCTCCGCCAAGTGGGGACGGTGTTCCGCTCGATCCCCGAAGATGCCAAATTCGAAGCAGTCCCACAAGCCGAAATGCTCCAATTTAATTTGGGCCGACTGCGGCATATTGCCGGTCAATAAACCGAGATGACAGCCGGACAGTCCGCGCAGGCTTGCTAAAATGTCCACAACACCTGGTAAAACCCCTCCCCCGCGACGTTCCAATTCGGCGGGCAATAGTTCGAAATATCGCTGACACAGCCGATGGAGATTTTCGCTACTGGCTGCCAAACCGTTGATTGCTAGCAATTCTGCGATGATACCCGCGTCGGTTCGACCATGCAGCAGCACAGGAACCGGCTCCGAAATACCGAATTCGGACCGCAAGGCGGCCAGCAAAGCTTGCCCGCCAGCTCCGTGCGAGTCGATCAGCGTGCCATCGATATCGAATAGAATTGCTAGCGGCACTGTGTTGGTTGGAGGCTTAGCCGAAGTCGTCAATCCGCTATTCCTCTAAAACCAACAACTCAACTTTGCGAAAATCGATGGGGTGGCTCTCGGATTGAAGCGAAATGGTCCCTCCACTTAATAGCCATCCACCCTGCTTTTCCGCCAACATCTTGGCATGGGGATCGCGATCGTCAAGCTGCGGCTGAGAGTATTGCAGCACCACCTGGCCATCAATGATATGCTTGATTTCTCCCGCTCCATGCGCTTCGACCTCGACCGTTACCCACTGCTCACCATGGTAAGTCTGCGAGCTAGAGCTGGTGCAATGCGGCAAAAATAGTTTGCCGTCCTTGAACACATTCGTCCCCGGCGTGCATAGGTTGACCGTCGTGCGCTTCTCCTGACCGTTTCCACCCAGCAATTGGCATTCGATCGAAGTCGGAAAGTCTTGATCGAGGGTCATCAGTTTTGGATCTTCACCATGTAGCATCATGCCGCTATTGCGTATGGCCCAGCCTGGTCCCCCATTTACTTGCTGGCCAACAAAACGATACTCCACTCGCAGCCTATAATGAGCGTAAGGCTTTTCGTAAAACAAATGCCCAAACCGCTCGTCAAACGTCGGATAGCTCTCCGCGTCGTAACGGACTTTCAATAACCCATCCTCAACCCGAAAGGTATTTCCATAATTTTCCCCCAACTCGTGATGGCGGATCTTGGGAGTCCAACCCGTTAGGTCCTTACCATTAAAAAGCTGTATCCACTCGGCTGACTCGCTTTTGGATTCCGATGCAGGTTTATCCGCTAGAGTTGGTTGTGCATCCTGTGCCAGAACTGAGCCGAGCGAACAGAAGAAAACCAGCCCGCATGTGGCGATAGCTTGGAGCCGAGTTGAGCAGTGAAATCGCATGGCAATTACCTAAAGAAAATTTTACTAGTGCTTTTGGGTGGTTACGCCCGGGGTGTGAAGTATAAATTGAGACAAGCTACACAACTTGTAACGCTCAGGCTGCGTTGACCGGGAAGCCACATTTTGCGTAAATATACATCTGAAGCTCCGCTGCTGAAACTACCGAGCGGATTGACTTAGCATCGTTCGGGAAATAACTGTCGTAGCTACGTTCGCCAGAACGTCGACTCCCTGCCGTCTGGCGACAGCAGCTACGTTTAAGATCGGACACTTATTTTCCGAGCGATGCTTAGCATCGTTCGGGAAATATCTGTCTTAGCTACGTTCGCCAGAACTTAGAATCCCTGCGGTCTGGCAACGCAGCTACGGGTAATACGCGACAACTATTAAAAGGTCGATGCTAAGCGACTGACCGGCGGAGCGCCAGCGACAATAAGTGAACACGGCATACGGACTAAAAACTATGATAGCTCAAATGTACCGGGCGGGTTGGCTGAGGATCGCGGCAAGTGTTTTGTTGCTGGTTGTCGCGCCGCTACCCAGCGTTGTTCTGGCACAAAAACCTGGGAAGACCTTAGTTTCTCCCTTTGGCGGAATTGGCTTACCGAATCTTTCCGGTACCGGTGGTCAGAACGCAACCTTTGATGCCAAGTATGAATTGGAATCCAGTGGCGAGCTGGGACGTGTGTCGGTGACAGCATCGATCGCTGATGGCTGGCACATGTACTCCAATACGCAGCCCGATGGAGGGCCACTTCAGACCAAGATCGAATTGTTGAGTGACTCAGTCAAACTCACTGGTCCGTTTGTTCCCAATCACGCCCCTGACATTGGCGCGAATGAGGTATGGCCAGGCTTACCCATCGAAGAGCATCATGGAGAAGTGATTTGGACGGCGCAGTTTTCCGTAGTTAAGGAGTTGGACTCGACGAAAGATCAGCTCGCACTGACCATCGACGGCCAAGTTTGCACGAATGGCGGTTCCTGCATTCCGATATCGGAAAAGTTGCAAGCCAAGTTTGAGGGGAACTACGTTCGAGAAGAGCGTCCCGACACGCTGCGGGTCGAAGGGACGCAAGCCACCTGGAGCGCCCAGATCTCTCCTGCAAATTTAAAGCCAGGTGGATTGGGAGTCCTCTCGCTCAAAGCCAACCTGGAGGATGGATATCACGTTTATCCGTTCTTAGAGGAAGAGACCGATTATCGAACAGTGATAGTCGCCACCACAAAATCGGGCCTGCGCTTCGGTGCGCCGCAAACCAAAGCGGCCATGGCGTTAGACAAGCGTTTGGAAACACCGATCGCCTACCACGCCGGCGATGTTACTTGGCAGATTCCCATCAAAGTCCCTCCGAATGCCAAGCCGGGTGAAGTTCCGATTGAGTTGCTCGTCGGTTTTGTGACATGCAATGAACGCGCTTGCAGCGCACGAAGCGGCATTTCGGTAGCTGGGAGTGTGCTGATCTCAGCCGACGCTCAGGCCGCTCCGGATGCGAACTCGCAGGTCACACCACTGAGTTTCGCCAAGGTAGCCTATCTCGATGTGGTCGATCGTCCATCGCTGACCGACTGGATCGATCGTTCGGAAACCGCACCAGACAAGTTGGTTGCGGCGAGCGGGGGTGGGCTGGAAATGTGGATGGTCTTTGCGGCTTTGGCAGGTGGATTCCTGTTGAATTTCATGCCGTGTGTCCTTCCCGTGATTGGATTGAAGCTCATGAGCTTTGTCAATCAGTCGGGTAGTAGCCACGCCAAAGTGATCTCATTGAACATCTCGTACGTAGTTGGAATCTTGGCGGTGATGCTGGTGCTAGCCTTGGCCAATGTCATCGCCAAAACAGCCGGGGATGCCTTTGGCTGGGGACAACAATTCACGCGACTTGAATTTCAGGTCCCCATGGCGGTGCTGATATTTGCCATGGCGTTGAGCTTCTTGGGGGTGTGGGAGATCCCTATCCCCGGTTTTGCAACCAGCAGTAAATCGGGAAAACTGATGGAACAGGAAGGGCTGGCGGGTGCCTTTTTCAAAGGGATACTCACGACGCTCTTGGCCACTCCCTGTTCCGGCCCCTTTCTCGGCACGTTGTTTGGATTGACCCTGACACTCTCGATCCCTTCGATCCTACTGCTCTATATCTTGGTCGGTCTGGGATTGGGCCTGCCTTATATTGCAATTTGTTTTTATCCGCAGGCGATCAAGCTCTTGCCCAAGCCGGGAGCGTGGATGGATACGCTCAAACAAGTGTTGGCATTTCCACTGCTATTCACGGTGGTCTATTTCGTGGCGATGATCGCACCCGACTATCGCATTGCGACACTGACGCTGTTGATCACGGTCTGGTTTGCATGTTGGTTCATTGGTCGCGTCCCGGCTTATGCGGAAGCTTATCGCATTCGCAGCGCTTGGTTAACTGGGGCAGGGACAGCCGTGTTAGGTGGCATCTTGGCTTTCGTCTTTCTCGGACCGGTCAAGCACGACGTGCCATGGATTCCGTACAACGAAGCTGTCTTGGCCAAGCATCGAGGCGAAGGGAAAACGGTGATGATTGAATTCACCGCCCGCTGGTGTTTGACCTGTCAAACCAACATGAAGTTCGCCATCGACCGCCCGCGCGTGGCTGAATTAGTCGACGAAAATGGAGTGGTTCCACTATTGGCCGATTGGTCGGAACCTTCGGATGAGATTTTTAGTAAGATCAAGGAATTGGAAAGTCTTTCCATACCTTTGCTGGCCATCTACCCGGCCGATCCAGCGGCTGAGCCAATCATTTTGCGCGACGCTATCACCGAGTCGCAATTGCTGGAAGCCCTCAACGCGGCGGGCCCCAGTCAAACCAAAACCAAACTGACGGGCATAGTGCATTAAGGGGTAACCGTTCGCTGGCTCGCGCTATAGTCGCTGATCGCTCTGCCGATCAGTCGCTCTTGCGGGTTAGCGGTTTAAATGTACCGGTTAGCTCGACGCTGTCGAAATGCCCAAACGCGAAAAGCACTTACGAAAAGCACTCACGAAAAGCACTGATCGGCGGAGCGATCAGCGACTATCGGGTCGCATTACGAAAGACAGGGATTCATACCGTCGAGTGCTTCATCTTTTTGCCGCACATTTTTTTGTCGGCGCGTCTGAATGCAGTGGTTTGCCGTGCCAGATTGAAGTCGACCGTCTGTCCCGATAAGCCGACATGAACTTCCGACAAAAAGATGTGCGGCAAAAAGATTAAATGCGGGATGTTGTCGCGAGCAGGGTGTCGTAATTCACACACTTCCAAATCTGCCCCAATCCGAGAAGCCTATTTCAAATATGTTTGGTGCCCTTCCAATTAACAAACCGGCTGGCTTGACTAGCCGCGCTGTGTGCAATCGCATCGAACGCATTGTGCGACCGGACAAAGTTGGCCACACCGGGACGCTCGATCCGCTGGCGACAGGTGTCTTGCTGCTGGCCATCGGGAGCGCTGTGCGCTTGGTCGAATTCTC
Source organism: Pirellulaceae bacterium (assembly GCA_041741715.1). GTDB lineage: Bacteria > Planctomycetota > Planctomycetia > Pirellulales > Pirellulaceae > Aureliella. Next base: position 7,463 of record JBGSJT010000715.1, read on the forward strand.
GCATGGTCATGCTAAGGAATACGAAGCCGACTTTCAACTCGGTCGTTTCAGCGAAACACTTGATGTCGATTCCACGGTCCACACGCTCGATGATGCGCCCATTCCGACGCTTGCAGAGATCGCAGCCGAAGCTGCGAAGTGGATGGGTGCTGTCCAACAAGTTCCCCCCAAATTTTCAGCGATCAATGTCTCCGGTCGCCGCGCTTATGATTTGGCTCGCAAGGGACGCGAGTTTAAATTGGCAGCACGGGCAGTCAACATTCACGCGCTCGAAATCATGGCTTACAACTATCCGCAATTGACACTGCGCATCGAGTGTGGATCGGGGACCTACATCCGTTCGTTGGGAAGCGACATCGCCCGTGGACTCGGAAGCGATGCTGTCATGAGCCGATTGGTTCGGACGCGGATTGGGCCATTTCAACTTGAGTCGTGCGCGATGTTGGACGATCTCGTCACTTCTGAGAATATTGTTGACTATCTGCGGCCTCCGCAGCAATTGATCGCCAAGATCCCCACGATCGTGCTCAATCAAACTCAATGCCAAGACATCCGCCACGGCATTCCGCTCCACTTACAGAAACGCGATGATGAGAAGCTGGTCGCCGTGGATGCGCGCGAAAACCTAGTCGCCGTCTTGGCTCGAGCCGAATTGCCGACTCGCTATCGATCGGTGAGAGTCTTCCACGAAGCCAGCGACACTAGCCAGCCGAGCACGATCAGCAACCCGCACAACCCTGAGTCCTGATGCCGCATACCGAAATGTAGCATTTCGAACAATCGCATCGATAGCGTCGTCACGCCAGGTGGCAACACCAAAATACTACAACTCAATTCACCAATACTCAGCACAGTCAAAATCATTGCGGAAGTCGACCAGAGCTTCCATGTTTGCGGCCATAACACGCGCGTCGCGAATTGTTTCCAATTCAGTCCCTCCAATGACACTTGTTCCAGGACGCGTGGTGAGATGCTCGCGAGAATTGTTTGACTGAGCAACCATGCTAGAGGGAATAGCCGGAATTGCTGTGCCAGGATCGGCGCAGTTAGCGTTGTGTCGTATAGCAGTCCCAACCAGCTTGGCCAATTGCGATTCAAAAGTGCGATTAACAGCATACCGACCAGCGGACCAGGGACTGCAATCATGATGAGCGAGACTACGTTGATCACCGCGCGAGTCCAGCGACTTGTGAAAGATAAACTCAGCCCAACAGCCAACGACAATGCTACACTAGTGGAACAGATTGCCAGAAGTACCGACCAAGTCAGTTCGCTTCCATACAGGGTCAATGATTCGTATACAGTGGTAAGTAGGCGAGTGAGACTCCAACCATAACGCGTCTGTCCCACGCCATTGACGCTCGGTTGCCAGCCCGCTTTGATCAACAGATTGAGGATGGGCCAGCCCACCATCAGCACGACTAGCAACCATCCACCGAAACTCGCGATCACCCGCGTCCTACCGAGCGGAATGGTGCGTCCACGAAAATGCGATATGCCTGCGACGACTTCGCGCCAGGCGGGAGAGTTGCGTCGGATGATTTCGCCACAAACCAGGATGGGAAAGATAGAGGCCAGCACGGTCGCCACGTAGGTCCACGGACTGAGATTGCCACGACTGGCATCCAGATAGACTTGTTCCGCCACCGTGGGTACTTGATAGAGATTGGTGACCACCATCTCGGTCAGTACGGGGACACAGCACCATAGGCAACTAGCAGCCAACCATAATCGCAATTTGGGCAAGAGACTGAACCGTAACAACTGCCATGTGCCACCTTCGAGCACAGCCATCTCTTCTTGGCCACGATGTGCCCAGACCAGTCCTAGTGAGACAATCAAACAGACCCACGGGATCGAAGCTAGCGCGTGAATGACCGCTACGGCGAAGAGACTACCAGCGCCTGAATCCAGAGGGGTGCCAAATAGCTTCAGCCCCAGGAGCTCTCCATTCCCCCACCGCATCCAACCTTGGAGTCCGAAACCCGCGCTCCAACCCGCTGCGAACACGTAGAGCGGCACGGCCAGTTGGCTTCCGATGGCAATCCACGCCCAGCCCCTGCCGATCATGTTAGTGCGTTGTAGCAGCAACGCCAGTCCACTTCCGACAGGCACGGCAATGGTCACACACAAACCACAGACGATGAGCGTGTTTAAGATAGCTGTCAGAAGTTCTGCTGCATTCACTTCGTTTGTTCTAACGTTGGAGTCCAGGCTTTAGCCGCTTGCATTGCGTCGGAGTCCAGGCTTTAGCCGCTTGCATTGCGTTGGAGTCCAGGCTTTAGCCGCTTGCATTGCGTCGGAGTCCAGGCTTTAGCCGCTTGCATTGCGTCGGAGTCCAGGCTTTAGCCGCTTGCATTGCGTTGGAGTCCAGGCTTTAGCCGCTTGCATTGCGTTGGAGTCCAGGCTTTAGCCGCCTTTGCCTCATTCGACATGCAAAGGCGGCTAAAGCCTGGAC
>JBGSJT010000716.1:0-23403 GCA_041741715.1 Pirellulaceae bacterium
TAATGCGAGCGGGGAGGGCCAGTTTAGCCGTATTGCCCTCTCCGCTCGCATTACTCGCGACTCCCCCGCAGGGGAGTACGTGAATATTCCGGGTTAAGCCAATCCCTTATTGTACCCCCCGCCTCAGGATCGACGAGTGCGTATCTCAGTCGCGATGGCAGTTTTACTAGCGCAGTTGGCATGTCTCTTGGTGCTGAGCTGCGGCTGTCACACGCTGCGCGCTCGGCGGGAGACGCGAGCGCTTTCGGACGCGCGGCAGAATTCTTTGCGCGGTGCAGAAAAGCTGCAACAGAATAAGCTCCAGGAGGCGGAGGTCCTCTTTAGCGAGGCACTTCGTCGCAGTTCGGCCGATGAACGCGCTCAAGCGGGGATGGCGGAGGTGCTATGGCAACGCGGTGACCATGCACCCGCGATCCAACACATGGCTGAAGCAGCCACGATCAGTGGTGGTAATCCTGACACGCTCGTTCGCTTGGGCGAAATGAACCTGCAACAAGGGGCGCTCGACGAGGCCTTGAGTCAAGCTGATTTGGCACTCGAGAATCAGCGCAGCCATGCCGGTGCCTGGGCGCTACGTGGCAAGGTGCTGCAACAGCGACAGCAGCTCGAGGAAGCGATGAGCTGCTATCATCGCGCCTTGAGCGATCAACCCAACCTCCCCGGTGTCCAGATCGCGCTAGCGGAGATCTATCGCGATCTGGGACGACCGCAGCGAGCGCTAGCGACACTCGATGCAATGACTGACGGACAACCAAGCGAACGGGTTAGCCCCCAAGCGTTGATGCTCAAGGGACTAGCTTTAGCCGACATGGGAGAAGCCAATGCGGCCAGGGGTTGCCTGAAAAATGCCGCGCTGTGTTGCCGTGACGATGCCTCCCCGCAATTGCTGGCCATCGCTCAGTCGCAAATGGAAACCGGCGACTATGCGGAGGCCCGCATCTGTTTGGGTCGCGCCTTTCGTCACGACCCCTACGATCCGCAGGCCCTGCAGCTCCAAGCCCAACTCGAACAGCGGGCCCAGACTGACGCTCGCGCGCGGTTGGCTGGATTTGAGCAACCTAGCACGACTAACCGATGAAAAAAAAGTGATAGTGCTTTGCCAGTACACGATTCTGGAGCTACTCTTTGGTTGGCGGGTAGCCGCCACACACACTCCACAGTTCGCGCTGACTTCGGTTCAGCTTGCATCACGCCGCCTCGCGGAGAGATATTTTGGCAATCGCATCCCCCCAACCAACTTTCGGCAGCGACACTCTCGATCTGGCACCGTTCGTAGATCGGCGTAGCACCACCGCTTCGCAGGGGAGCACCGAACGTCGACAATTTACCAACTCACACGTCGGTCTCTCACCTGATGCGCGCGAGTTGGCGGAAGCCATCGATAGTTACAAAGTGAACAATCGTCGACGCTACATAACTTTCGAAGAGATGCTGCAAGTCATCAACTCGTTGGGGTATCAGAAGTTGTCCTAAGTGTTGTTTTAAACACCACTCCACAATAGTTGCTGACCACTCCGCCGGTCAGTTGCTAGTGCGACCCGTTGCTGTTGCGTTACCCATAAGGTCGCCGCTTCCGATACGCACTTCGCGAATAGCAATGTTCGAAAAGTACTAATCAGCGACTATCTGTGTTATCTTTTTGCCGCACATCTTTTTGTCGGCGTGTTTTAGACTTGGTCTCTTCAAAGCCGTGTTGGAGTCGACCCTCGTCCCCAATCAGCCGCTAAGATTTTTCGACAAAAAGATGTGCGGCAAAAAGATGACATGCTTGCTAATACGGCGAGTTACGATTCTTGAGCTGACGGAACTTGAGATTTCAAGTGCTAGTTGGAAAGTAATAGAGACATCAGTCGTTCTTTGTCAACGATTCCCACGGTTTTTCCTTGGGCGTCCTCGATGGCGGCAATTGGGGCAGGAGAGCTCTGCAGCCGTGTCAAAACTTGAATGCTCGATTCCGAACCTTGTGTACGCAGAATCGGCAGCAACGGCAGACTAGTCTGGGCACCGAGCAAGACATCGACCACTTGATAACAGCCCAACAATCTTTGCTCTCGTTCATCGACGACACCCACGATCGTCTGTCCTCGGCGACTGGCTTGGCGAATTACTTCATCGCGATCCGCTTGGGCGCTAACCAACGGAATGGCCCGCAGGGGAACGGCGAATTGTCTCACCGGTCGCACACCATAAGTGAACATGTTCTGGGCAATTTCGCGTTGAATGGGTAGGAGCACGCCAGCCTCCTGTCCTTCGACCAGCACCCGCTGCAACTCTTGCCGTTCTAGCGTCGCCCCTGCCTTGATGGAGTTGGTCCCCAAGGAGCGTTGCCACAATCTCTCTAGCGCGATGACCAACACAGAAACTGGAGAGAATAGTATGGTAAACAACACCATGACCGGCGCGCCGCGATTGAGCAAGCGATAGGGGACTTGGTAGTACAGGTATTTGGGGAGTAGCTCTCCATAGACGAACAGGAAGGGAGTCATCAGCAGCGGTAACAGACCTTGCATCTCGCTCCAAGAGGCGAACATCCGCTGGCTGAGCAGCAGTAAACCGAACGAGACCAAGTAGTTGGCGAGGTTGTTGCCAATCAGCACTGTGGCGACTACGACGGTCGAGTGGTTGGCCAACCACAACAGCATCCGCGAAATCCATTTGCCCGATTTGGCGTCCATGACTAGTCGCACGCGGGTCACGCGATAGAAGCCTGTTTCGCTTCCGCTAAAAAAAGCGCTCAGCCCGATCCCCAAGGTTAGCAGCAGAGCTATGAACATGAATCTGCTCCACGTGGCATTTAAGCTTGCTCCTCACTGAGGGAGGGTGCTTCGGAAATTCGCACTAGAATTTCGCCACGTTGTCCCGCCTCGACCACCTCCAGCAGTAGGTTCTCCAGCGTGCATACATCCCCTTGCTCGGGGAGCCGACGGAGTTGTTCCTGGACTACGCCTCCGACAGTATGATTGCGACTGACATCGAGTCGGCGTCCCATCAACCGCTCCAGTCGCCGCAATTTGGTCATGCCCGTTGCCAGCCAGACTCCGGGCGACGCCAAATGTACTTCGGCGCGCGCCAGTTCGCGATGCGATTTAGAATCTTCCGAATGCAGGATCGCTTCGAAGATGTCCTCCCACGTCAAAATTCCGACCGTCTCACCAAACTCGTTGACCACCACTCCCACGCGACGTTTGGCGCGACGCAATTTCTTAAGAGCATCGGCAATCGTCGCGCACCACGGAATAACGACCAGCGATTTTTTCTTAGCGGCCAAGTCATCGATCTCGGAGGGCAAAATCGAATTGAGATCGATAGCCGACACCACTTCACGACCGCTGGTGTTGGTCACCAACATATAGCCACTGGGAGTCTTCTGGCCGTTCAGTTGTGCGACTTGCACGGGTGGGACAAAAGAACGGTACTGAGTTCGGGGACGCATCCATTCCTCGACGCGGATTTCGCTCAACTGGATGACGTTTCTGAGCACCTGTCGCTCTTGTTCCACCAACTGTGCATCATCAGTCGAGAGCTCAATGGCGCGTTCTAAGTCGGCCAACTCCAAATACTTTTCAGGCTTCAGCCCAGGCCACAACAGCCTGCGCGAAGCTTCATTGACGAACTTAATCAACGGTAGAAAGCCATCGAGCAAGCGCACGGCGATTGACAGGGGGAGAGCGACCAGTTTGACCACCAAGAGTGGATTCAAAACGGCAAAACTCTTTGGCAGAAATTCACCAAACAGGATAATGGCGATCAGGGCCGCGATGGTCACCACGGTTGCCAACTGAGGGCCACCAGTTGACGATTGGAGGGTCAGCGCGGCGCGAGAGACAAGTGAAAAGAAAGAGAGGTTGATGGCTAGATTCCAAAACAGAATGCCCATCAACAATCGCTCGGAGCGTTCGAGCAGGTGGAAGGCCACGCGCGCGGCACGGCTTCCCTTGGCCAGTTCGCGGCGCTGGCTGAGCGTCAACGAAAAAAAAGCAGCTTCGCTTCCTGAAAAGAATCCACTACATAGCAGCAACACTAACAATCCAGGCAGATACGTCCATAGACTGGCCAGGGACTCGAGCATACCTAGCCTTCTTCGTCAACGGTGCGCGTTCGACCCATGGCGAAATCAAATTCGCTGAGGGCGGGGACAATCATAGCTGTGGTCGCAAAACCATACGCGGCCATCAGCACGGAGAACACCACCAACTCCTGCCCACGTAAAATGAAACTGGTGATTGCAAAGAAAGTCAGAAAGGGGAGGCCGAAAGCGGCCAGGGCAATCGCCGGACTCGGATTGCGACTTCCCATAGCCACATACAATCCAGTTCCCCCGCCCAGAATAATTGCCAGGAACGGAGGCAACTGCCGCGCGAATGAACCGCGGAAGCTCATCATGATCAACATGCATGTGGCCACACCCAAGAACAAAAAGAACAACGTCCCCAGGCTCGTCCCAATCGCGGTCCGTGACTGGCTGTAGATCATGCCGCAATGGACGCCCAGCATGGCTGAGAACAAATTCATGACCATCAGCCCTCCCAGAGTGAATAACAAGTTCTCCGTGGTCATTCCAGCTTGCCACCATAAATAACCGCTCAAGGCCATCGGCAGTAGGACCATCTCCTTAGTCACGTACAAGACGCCCAGCAGTTTGCCCAACAAAAACTGCGTGGGAGTAATCTGAGTGGCCAACAACAGGTCGAGCGCCTGACCATCCCGCTCGTTGGTGATCGAGTTGACAGCCAGAGCATTAATCATCACGAACGAGACGACGAAAAACGGAGTTAAGATACGGGCTGAAATCGGGATCAGTTCATCGGCCAAGCGACTGCGTTGGAGTGCCGCCCCCGTGGAGACGGACCAATACAGTCCGAGCATGGCCGCCGCAAACAGGGCCACGTAGGCCAAACGAATCATGAGCAATTTGCGGCCGTAGGCCCAGGTACACATCTCACGCCATAACACAGGATTATTCCACATCGGTCGCGGCGCGCGGACTTTCCAGGAACGGGGCTCAGCTTGCGCAGCGCCTGTCGAGATGGCATAGTTTTCATCGGGCTCAGGAGCTTGTGGACGAACTTGCTGCGAAGGATTCCAGGCACGCAAACGTAACACGGCGATGCTCGAAAAAAGCAGAGTGGCCAGCATCCCCAGCGCGCAGTGGGCGACCGCAATGCCACCCGGCACGAAGGCCCACGTCCGAGAGCCAATCGGCTGGCAGACTGCCCACACCGCGCGGATCGGACTGAGCAAGTCGGCCCAGTCGGGAGCCAAGCTGGTAATACTCCCTGCCGCGATCGCTTCGCACAGCACTAACCAACCGACGATAGCCAGCAGCGTAATCGCCAATGTCTGAAAAGTTTTTTCCCGCCAAAAGGCCACGAGGTTCGCTAACGCCCCAGTCCAAGCGGACGTGACCAAAATAATCGCAGTGGCCGAAAAGACTTGAGCCGCGCTAACGCCACCCAAGACCGCAATCAGCAGCAGCAGCGGTAGGGCCGAGAAGACCAAGTTGGCGACCCCCACCAGGGTTGACATCAGTTTACCCAACACGATCTCGGAGCTCGTCAAGCGTGTTAATAGTAACAGGATTAATGTGCGCCGGTCTTTCTCCTGACTAACACTACTGGCCGCCGCCACGGCCGATAGAAACAGAGCGACAATCAGCTCCAGTGGAACGACAATTTGAAATACCAAGCCGCCGAACCGCGCCAAATCCCCTAAGTTGCGAACGTGTTGAATACCGGCCATCAGTGCCCAGGCGGTACAGACCAAGCTAAACAAGACTAACACGAAGACGACGCGTTGAGCGTAAAAACGTAGCCGACGCGGGGCAACCAACCATTCACGGGCTAAAATCGGGCCGAACATTTGTATTCTCAGTATCGTGAGGTGGCGCGTCGAGCTGATCTTGAACGACGTTAAAGGTTAGTCCGATTGTAACGCTTGAGCTAGTTCCCGTCCCCGCTCAACTCTCCGATTTGCCTCAACAATCGTCCCCTGGGGTGGTTCGCGAGCTAGGCTTCAGGAACAACGCCCTTCAGTTCGGCTTAAATGAATACGGTGCAGGGGACCCTAAAGTGCTACCCATCTGGAAAAAAACAAAAAGATTCTTGGCCAGTGAAGATGGTCCTACTGCGGTGGAATACGCCGTTATCCTCGCGCTGATCGTGGCAGCGGTCATGTCCAGCGTCCAAGCTTTGGCTACGGCAACTGGCTCCAGTTTCAACAAATCGGCCGCTGCCATCGTTGGTCCTTAGATGGCTCTCCACACTCACTTCGCGACGCGAGACAAGCATCATGGTTCTGCGACAAAAAGTATGGATCGACACCCGAGTTCAAGGGGTCCTGATCGGTCGCATCGTGCTCTACTGGGTCTCCGCCATGCTCTATGTCAGCTTGGGCTCAGCCTGTTTTCAATACTATCAACATCCCACTTGGACGCTCGCTAAACATTTCGAGAACCTCTTCACCCAGTTTTGGCCTTGGCTCCCCAGCGCGATTCTCTGTTTGCCATTGATCATTTTCGATATCGTGCGGTTGAGCAATCTTTTCGTCGGCCCAATCTATCGTCTACGGCAGCACCTGGACGAACTCAATCAAGATCCCAACTGTCGCGCGCTCAAGTTTCGAGATGACGATTATTGGCAGGAGTTGGCCGAGCCGATACACTGCCTGCAAGCTGAGATACTGATGCTCCGCACCGAAGTCGCCAAGCTCCGGCGCATTGGTGTCAGTCAAGCTGCATTGGGGGAAGCTCAGAGCAAGCAGCAGGTTGACTCTGAGCAACTGGCTCAACTGCAGGACCTCAACATAGCACAGTTCGATTTGCAGAAAGTTAAGAATTTACTCCCGGCCATGGGTGCTCTGGCGGAGTAACTCGCGCGGCGTGAATCTGTTAGCTTCGCAGTGAGCCACGCGGTCCGAGAGTGAGTGTCCAAAGCTCCCATTGTTCTCATTAATTCCATAGTTCCCATCCAAGTCAGACGACTCAGATTGTCGGTAGCGCTAGCCGGCAGGAGCGACCCGCTTCGTTCAAATACCAACAGCTTTAGAGTGGTTTGGCTTCGCGTGCGAGGGATTCCAGCATCGTGCGCAAGCTGTGAGCCAAGTCCACCATCACTGGATCGTCTCCATCGCGGGCTGGTCGTTCAGTGCCAACTTCAATGGCTGGACCAATGCTCAGAACAACGTGCAGAGGTTTGTGGGTCCGCGCGCGATCGGTCAGATCTTCCTCAATCCGTTCGACCGTCTCTAGAACTCGCGTGTCGGTGGGAAATTCCAAATAGTCGCTGGGATGTGAAGCAATGGACTGCGCTACATAAATGTCTGCCAGTTGTCGCCACAACCGCGCCTTCTCAACCGCAGTCGTTTCGGGAAGAATCAACCTCGGCACGATCGCACTGCGGAGTTGTTTAACGCGCGGCATGATGGTCTCTTCCAGCTCGCGTCCCAGCCACTCTTGTTCCAATGGGCATAACAAGTGTGCGATCAATCGACGTTGGCGCTCCGCAACTTCTCCCGGTTGCACTTCACCCAGATACTTGATTTCCTGCAAGGCCAGGAGGGCTTGACTGACATTGTGCACGCGTTGCACTAGCGAAGGTGCGCCGTTCGGTCGGCTGAGTGTTAGACGCTGTTCGATTTCGCAGAGTACCGGCTCCAACGAACGATTGAGGTCTCCGTGAAACAAATACTTGATCGCTACCGGATGAATGACAACTTTCCCGCTATCCAGTTTGGCGCGGCGCTTGGCTGCGGCGCGCGCTAAAAATGCTACTCCATCCAATAGTGGTTGTAGAATATCGTTGGAGCGAAAGACGGTCCCTTCAGGGAACACGACCAACGGGCGCTTAGCGCGCACCAATACTTCGATGGCTGTATTGAGCGATTCACGATCGACCCCCTCGCGATAAATACTAAACCCACCACACATCCGCATCGCGAAGGCTTGCAGCCGACTGGCATGGAATAAATGCCAACTAGCCATCGAATAGATATACACGTCTACTTGTCGCGCAATCCACCCCATGGCGATGGGATCGGCGTAGCGACAGTGGTTTGGGGCGAGCACCACCCCATGCCCAGCCCGCAAACTCTCCGTTAAATGTTCGCTCCCGCGGACTTCATGCGACTCGATCCCTTCGCAGTGACTCAGATACCAATCGACAATGTGCAACTTTTGAACCAACCACGGCACCCAATCGCCATGGTGCGGTGGGATGAACTTATACGGTTTATCGACGACTACATTTTGCATGGAAGTGTTTTTTTCTAGGCATCCTACTGCAGCCCGTGGTTTAAGGCATAGCTCTGTTGCTAACTTGCATAGCCACGTGGATGTGAACTATGCCACCGCCAGGCCGTTTCCACGATCGCTTCGATCTCGGTATATTTTGGCTTCCAACCCAACACGCGTTGCGCCAAACTGCTATCGGCCACCAATTCGGCTGGATCACCCGGACGACGTTCTTCGACCGAAGTGGGGATAGCGTGACCAGTCACTTTGCGACAAGCCTCGATAATCTGCCGCACGCTCTGTCCGCGACCGGTCCCCAAGTTCAATTGCAAATTGCTCCCTGCTGCCAATAGGTCCAGAGCTTTCAAATGGGCATCGGCCAAATCGTCGACGTGAATATAATCGCGAATGCAGGTCCCGTCGGGAGTTGGGTAGTCTTCACCAAAGACACCAATTCGCGCCCGCTGCCCCAAGGCCGTTTGCAATACCAGCGGAATCAAATGGCTTTCTGGATCATGGTCTTCGCCGATATCACCCTCGGGACTCGCCCCCGCCGCGTTGAAATAGCGCAGCGCCGCACATCCGAAACCATAGGCCTGGGCATAGTCGGTGAGCGCATGTTCGAACACCAGTTTGGTAAATCCATAGGGATTGATCGGCAGTTGCGGAGTAGTCTCGGCAATCGGCATCTTGTCGGGCTGACCATACGTCGCAGTGGTGCTCGAGAACACAATCCGCCACACCCCTTCAGCGCGCATCGCTTCGAGCAACTCAAGCGGAGCGCTAACATTGTTCTGATAGTAGATCGCCGGTTGCGCCACCGACTCGCCGACCAAAGCGAAAGCCGCAAAGTGCATCACGGCGTCGATCGCATGCTCGTTCAGGACGCGCCGTAGACTTGCTCGGTCAGCCAGTTCACCTTGGACGAAAGTCCCCTCTTTCACACTCTGGCGGTGGCCGCGCGAAAGATTGTCGTAGACGAAAACTTCATGCCCGCTGCGGACCAACTTTCGCACTGTGTGCGAGCCGACGTAACCGGCACCACCAATCACCAACACTTTCATCCTTAGAATCCCTTTATTCGAATCAATGCGCTATTCATGTTTCATCCTCGCCCCACGTGGGGAACTCTCTCAATCGACATCAACTCCGCCCACGTTCGGGTATGAATTTGCCGAATCGAACACTACGCCGCTCCCACAACACAGACATCACTCTCCGTCGGGTTCTCGCTCCAGCATGGCCAGCAAACTCAGTCGCCTCCGTGAAAAAGGGCCGGTTACCCCGCTCCAGCCCGCCGCCGAAGTCGTTGGCAATTGGCACCAAAAATTCACGCACTATTTGCGGAGCGAGTGCCATTTGGCGGACAATACTGTGGCCGCCTATGGACGCGATCTGCGGCGGTTGCTCAACTGGATCGGCTCCACTCCCGCAGTCCGCCTCAAATTGTCGGATTTAAGTGAATTTGTCGCCTCATTGCAAGCGGAGCAGTTGGCCCCAGCCTCCATTTCCCGAGCCATTGTAGCGACTCGGATGTTTTACAAGTACCTGCAGTTGGAGGGAGTCGTCCAAGATAATCCCGCAGAACTGCTCGGTTCGCAAAAGATGTGGGAAAGAATCCCCAAGGCGATCACCCCCGCCGCCATCGATCGCTTTCTGGCTGCACCCGCTCGCTATGACACCTTTTGGGAACGCGACCTGTGCCTGCTGGAACTGCTTTATGCCACCGGTTGCCGCGTGTCGGAAGTCTGCGACTTGCTATTGGCCAACGTCCATCTAACGGAAGGATTCTGCTTGGTCGAAGGGAAGGGGTCCAAACAACGCATGGTCCCCATCGGTGGTCGGGCCGTCAAGTGCATCAAGACCTATTTGGCCGACGGACGCCCAGAACTGCTCGGTGAGCGCGATCCAGTCGTGGCCAAGTGGTTGATCCTCTCTCGGACTGGGAAACGCCTACGACGCGAAGCTGTCTGGGAATTGGTCAAACGCTATGCCTTGCGCGCAGATATCGATCCAGACATTAGTCCTCACACGCTGCGCCACAGTTTCGCCACACACATGCTCGCTGGCGGCGCAGATCTCAGACAAATCCAAGAGCTTTTGGGACACGCGAGTATTCAAACCACACAGATCTACACCTCTGTCGACAGCTCGCGACTCAAACGCATTCACAAACAGTTTCACCCCCGAGCTTAGCATTGAGCGGGAAATACCTGTTGGGACTTATGCCTGTAGCTGCGGTCGCCAGACCGCAGGGAGTCTACGTTCTGGCCAACGTTGCTACGACAGTTTCTCCCGAACGATGCTTGGCTACTGTCGTTGTTTAGCAAATTTGATGCGATCAATCAAACGGACAATATCATTCCCGCTGCGATAGCCAGTGACGGCGGTGATGGCTTCAATGACATGCACGTAGTGCAGATTGTAGTCAAGGTCGAGCTCCACCTCTGGACCTTCGTCGTCGGTCGGTCCCGCTTGATCACCTACCAACTGCACCACGAAGCCCCGCAGGCGATCCCAGTCGGTACCGAATGACTGCGTATCGTTGAGCACAATCTCACTTAAGTTGCCGTCAGCGTCCGCCTTCAATCGCAGCTTGAGCGGCAATTGCGTGTTGTCTGATGGAGCACCACTCTCCTGCAGTGGCATTTTGACATTGAAATCCCCTTCTTGCGCACTGATCTTGAAGGTCATCACGAAGAAGACCAGCAACAGAAAGACGATGTCAATCATCGAAGTCATCGACAGTTCCATCTTGTCGTGTTGCGATCTACTATGGCGAAACTTCATTAGATCTCTTCCTTCACGCGCAAGGCGAATTTTTCAAAACCCAATTCTTGACATTTGCTGATCAAATCCTGCACTTGTCCACTGGCGAGCGCTCGATGTCCGCGAATGATGATGTTTGCGTCCCGAGCCGACTTACCTTCCAGTTTGAGTAACGACAGCTCCGGAGCCAAACGACTCCGCAAGCCTCCCAAGCCGATCTCATCGCCACCGATCACGATTCCTCCAGTGCTGGTCATGTGCACGATGATTGGGAATTCGATCGGTGCGTCAACCGGTTTGGCTAGTTCACTCGTCGGAAGAACGACTTTGTCATTCTGTTCACTCTGTGAAAAGTTGATCAAGACCATGAAGAAGGCGATCAACTGAAAAGTCATATCGATCATGGGTGTCAAATCGGCTTCTGCGGGGGGAGCTGTCGAGCGTTTAATGCGCATGGTTTACCCTTGAAACCGTTCCAGCAACTCTTCGCTCGTTACTCCAACTTGCATGGTCAGTCGTTGGACTCGGTTTCGCAAAATGTTGTAAACGGCAATGGCGGGAATGGCGATCGCCAGCCCCGCCAGCGTGGTAAACAACGCCGTGGAAATGTCCATCGCCAAATCGCCAGGCTTAGGAGTGGAACCGGAGGTAGCAATCGTACGAAAGGCCCGTATCATCCCCTCGACAGTACCAAACAAACCAATCATCGGACTGATGTTCCCGATTAAGGCCATATAGCTCAGGTTATGCTCCATCTTCATCGTCTCTTCTTCACCTACTTCCTGCATGGCTTCCACCGCGTGCGAGTGCCCTTTGTTGAGCTTTGATAGCCCGGCGGACACGACCTGTCCGAGGAACGAGTCGTCGGTACGCACCATCTCGGCCGCTTCCTGTGGCTGGCCAGCCGCTAAGTGTTGTTCGACTCCTTCAACCAAATCTGGAGGACAGATGTTATCGCGCCGGGCTGCAATTAAGTTCATTACAATCAACGTCAAGAGCGTGATTGACAGGGCCAGGAAGATCAACGTGTACCAAATGCCCAGTGCTTGAAAGGTCCACGCCAGTAGATTGCTAGGGGCTTTGGCACCCGTGTCCTCAGTCGAGGCTTCCTGTTGTGCGGCTCCATCGGCTGGTGGCGCTGGCTGGACAGCCCCAGGTACTTCTCCCATTTCCTTCAGCAGTTCGGCCTCATCCTGCGCCAGCAATAACTGTCCGCTGCTGGTTACCAGTATCCCCACCAGCACCGCACTGAGCATCAGCCACAACCGCGCTGCGCTCAGCCCTGCTAGCCAGCGCTGCTGCGGCTTACCTGGCCGACCATCAACACGACACGACGATTCCATCATACTGCTGCTCCAATAGGTTGTTCTTCAAAATATTTTTGTGCCCCCGGGTGGAAGACACCAAATCGATTGTACATCACCGCCAGTTTAACAGGTGGTTGCTGCAGGGGGTAACGAAAACTATTCTCGTAGCTAGGTTCGCCAGAACCTAGACTCGCTGCGGTCTGGCGAACGCAGCTACGTTTCGGACGCGACTTTTATAATTCGGACGATGCTTACTTATTGGCCCAACTGCTCGAAGCGTACTGTGTACCGAGCCGCTGCTTGGCCTCTGCAGCGCGCGTCGGCTGCCCCGCCTTGGGCCAGAGTTGCGTTAAATGGTACAGAGCTTCCGCGTGAGCTTCACCATCCGTGAAAAACATGAGATCGGTTTGCAAGTAACTCAGTAGCGCTTGATTGGTTTTCCCCAGTGAAGTGTAACAGGCTCCACGAGCGTTATTGATGCGAGCAAACAAGCCTTGATCTGTAGAATCGAGTTGTTGAGCCAAGGCATCGAGTTTCTTTAAAGCTTCTTGACTGTTCCCAGCCAAGTTGTCGCAGACCGCCAAACCTACTTCAGACAAACTCTTCAATCGCCCCATCTCAGGACTACTACTGTTCGCCGCGACCAGTTTTTCGAACAAGCCCCGGGCCTCTGCATGCTTGCCTTGCGATAACCGCACTTCCCCCAGTCGATAACTCCCTAGCGCCTTCGTATCAGCGTTGTTGGCAGAGGTGAGCATATTAAAGTAACGCGCCGCTAGGTCTGGATGACCGCTGGCCATCTCCAATTCACCCAGTAGTTCACTGATCGCATAGAGATGATGCGTTTTGCCATTCTCTTTCCCCACCGCGAGCAATCCATTCTTGGCCGCGTCCTTGTCGCCGCTACCAGCCAGGGCGAGCTTCCCCTCACAGTAGAAACGATAAAAGACGACATCCTGCTTCACCAGCGGGTTTTGGATGCTTTCCAGTGGAATCTTCTTGACCTCATCCAACGCTTGTTCGTACTGACCTTGAATGACACTCTCGCGTGCGCGGTCCAGTGTATTCGGTTCACCATCGAATGAAATCTTGCGTAAATCGCTGATCTCATACGTCTGGTCCTTGCCACGCACGGTAATTTTCACAGTTGCGGGAGTAATGTCTACGATCTTTCCCGACGCTGCCGTATCGCGCTTCGGATAGACCTTATCGTCAGCCCGCACAGACGCACTAGTGCCGGTAAGCACGACGACTAGCGAAACCTGCAACAATAAATTATTCGTTGATTTCATGGGCCCAATCGATCAAGAAAAAAGTCGACTCCAACACTCCATTCCTGCACTGGGTGGCACTGGCCTAGCCAGTGAGGATCGAAGCACATCACTCTACCCCAGCTTTCCGTTGTCCAACGTACCGAAGTAACCGGAGTCCGAACCAATACTAGCTGTCCAATTCAACATACTCCCACCACATTTGTACTGGGTAAATCCATGGTAGGCCAAATTCATTACTCCGAGCGCTGAACCAATCATCTGGTGATCCCAACTCAACTCCTTCGACAACACTGGCCCCAGCCAGTGCCACCCATTCCTTCATTCCAACACTCCACTACTCCATCACTCCCTTACTCGGCTTTCTTCACTGCGGCGAGCAGTGACTGAAAACGTTTCTTCATCAGCGGACCACCTAAATCGGGAAACAACCTGGCCGTCGATTCGATATCGCGCTCGGCACGAGCCAATTCTTCGCTCTTTTTCTGGGGTTCCTGCAAACCTCGGGCGTACTGCATGCGACTAAAGGCAAGTTGGTAACGGGCTTCAAAGAACTGTTCTGAGAAATTGGGTTGGTTAGCTGTAAGCCGTTGTATTTCACCCCATCCCCAAATCAGCATGCGGCGCGTCTTGGGGTCGGGACGTCCTCCTTCAATGGCCACCTTGTGAAAGCCCGAATTAACGGCCGCTCCCCAGGCTTGATAGGTCTTAGCCGCTTCGATCTGCACGTCGAGTAGTCCATTGTTATTCTCAAGGATCGTGGCCAATTGCTCGATGGCGTTCTTATAGTCTCCCAGGCCGCGAGAAGTTTGCGCGAGCTTCAATCGGATCTGTGTTACCAAGTTGGGTTGACTGATCCAACCGGGCTGACTCTGCTCCTTGGCCAGAATGTCCTCCAAGATCTTGGCCGCTTCGCTGTAGGCTGTCATCGCCTGAGCTTTCCCGCCGGGTGTTGTTTCTAACTCTTGGGCAATGGAGATAATCGTTTCTGCTGCCCAATACTCGGTATTGAAGCTGTTGGCCTTGGCCGCTTCAATGGCCACCAACAACAATGTTTCTGATAGCTTCTTGCGTTTGGATTCGTCCTGAGTGGCCACCAATTGATCCTTGAGATCGCGCGCCAAACTGACAAATACGCGCGCCAGCAGTTCACTACTTTCTGGGTCGATGGCCGCAGATTGAAGCTGCTTGATCGTTTCACGAATCTGTGAGACCGCTTGATCGACCGGCAGCTTGTTATCATTGAGCAAGGCGATCTTCAACTGAATGACCGTGCGATAAGTTTCCATTGCCACGCGTGGTGGTAGACCGGTGGCATCTTTTTCCAGTCGCTTTAACGGTGAGCTGTCCGATTCGAAAAACAGGCTCGCAGCCGGTTCCAGTTTACCATCGGCAAGTAGCAGCCTCGCCACAAGGTTGACTGCGTCCATGCCACTGGCATCCAGTGTGTCGGGGGTCAACCTAGCCACACCGGACTGCAATAATTCCAGCGTTTGTTGACGCAATCTCTGGGTCGACTCAGCATCCTCCCCAGCCGCAATTTTTTCCTCTACGTATTTTGCATAGAAGCTAAGTCCTGCTTCACGGCGCAGTTTCGCGGTCGCTTCACTATCTGCCGGGATCATGCTCAAGAACTGCTCGGCTTGGGAAAAGTCCTTGTTGATTAATGCCAACTGCACCAGAGCTGAAGCGGCCGCCGACGCTTCGGACGATTGCGGCCACGTCGCCACCAGATACTCGGCAAAGGGGCGCAGTTGAGCGGTCAACTCCAGCTTGGCCTCAGTCCCTGCGGTCCGCAGTAAATCGCTAAAGCTACCCAGTGTGATTGCCGCCGCGCGCAGCCCTTGATCGGTACCGGCAGCGGAACGCGACAGGAATTCAGCCACTGACATCGACTCCCACGGTCGCTGTTGTTTTAGCAATAAGAAAGCCAAACGAAACCGGGCGTCAAATAGTCGCTCACGACCGTCGCTGTCTTGGTATAGTCGCAAAGCGCTGTGCAACAACTCGATCGCCTGGCTTTGATCGACATCGATGGCTGACTGTGTGCTCTGCAGTTGAGTGCTCAATTCTTGTTTGCGGTCGGCTGGCGTCTTTCCGTCGGCGACTTCCAGGCTGATCGCCTCCGCACTGATCGAGGTGGTTTCCGAGCGATCAATTCTTTCCTGAGCGGCTGCAAAGGCCTCAGCGAAATCCTTGACCTTTGGCAACTCGTCGGAGGTCGTTTGCGTCTCGTCAACACCCAGCTTACCCAGCAATTCGCGCGCCTCCTCTAGGTGCCCCCCTGGCGTGCGCAGCAGGGCTCGCAACTCATTGCGCACATCGCGGACCAAACGCCCCGCCACGCGATCTTCGGAATCCTTGGCTTTCAGCTCTTCGGACCAAGCCACTTTTTGTTTGGCCAATTCCAGTTTCAACTTCAGTGTCTCGGTCGAGGAGCGTTCGTCGGGGCGGAGGTTGTCCAGCCATTTGACAGCCCGATCGACTGCCACAGGGAATTTTTTTTGTTGCGCTAGTAGCCGCACCAATTCGGTGATCGCCTGAGATTGCAGTGGCCGCAAAAAGTCCACCCCTTCGGCATCGGCGATGCGTTGAAAACCGTCGATGGCATCGTCCGCCTTACCCAATGTGGCCTGAATCCCACTCCGATAAAACAGGGCATAATTGCGAACTGCCACCAACCCCAATTCCTTAGAGTACAAATCGCTAAACATCTTAAGCGCTGTTTCCAAATCCTTGGTGCGCTCGGGACTCGCTTCAGCTCGACTGCGACCGCGATCCTCGACCGACTTGGCCGACAGTAATTGCGACTGACGAATATCTTGTTGTAATTTCTGCCGATAGGCGACAGCCGCCGTGTTGGAGGCATCGGTGCGCGCCCCCTTCATCCCTTCCAAGATTTCGGCCAACTCCTTGATCGTCGATTCAAACAACCGCTGGGCCTCGACGTAAAACTTGATCGCCTCGACGTTGTCCTGTTGACCCCCAGCGGCGCCGCGCGACTTGGCCTCCTCAGCTCGAGTTAACAGCAGTTCTCCTAACTTCATCCGCGCTTCGCCCCGTCGCGGATGTTGCTTGCGAGTATCCAAGAAACTCTGCAAGGCTGCTTCCGCATCGTCCAATTTCTGAGGACGCTCCGGTTTGAGCGGCGGGAGGATCGCGGCGGCTTGATAGAGGAGCAGCCCGCGCTCCAATTCCACGTCAGCCTTCAATTGTCCACTGACATTGGGCTTATCTTGCAAGTCGTTCAGATAGACGAGCGCCAGATCGAACAACTGCTCGTCGCGCAGCTTCTGCAAGAAGCGTTCGTACGGTTCTTCCCCCGATGCAGTTCCCGCAGAGCCCAGCCACAGACAACACGACAGTGCTGCACCCGCGCAGGCGAGCCAGCCAAGTTGGTTAGTCTTCGATAGTTTCAATGAGCGAGCAGTCACGACAGAAGAGTTTTCTTTCGTACGCGAATAAGCCATCCCAAATCTTCGCGCGCAGCGCGAGTTGGAGTTCGCTTGTTTATACTACCAAGTGCGATCAAGAAAAACTACACGGAGACAATCGCAGGACAAGTGATGAGTAAGAAAAGCTGAGCTGCCTACCTACCAACCGGCAGGAACACGCCACTTAGCATCGAGCGGGAAATAGCTTTCGTAGCTACGTTCGCCAGAACGTCGACTCCCTGCCGTCTGGCGACGGCAGCTACGCTTAAGTCGCAACAGCTATTTTTCGCACGACGCTTATTAAAGTTAACCCGCGCATCGAGTAGCCGCAAGGTTCAACTTTCCGGTAACTGTCGGAAGGGACCAGATTGAGCTGAATTTATTTCCAAGCAGGCGATGCGAAACCATCCAGCTTCTACTTGGAATCCCGCTGCGTGGCGGTCTGCTTGCCTCCGACGACCAAACTCTTAAGCGACTGCTCGAATGATTTGGCATGGGCCTGGAAATCTAAGGTGGGACACGTCAACAGCACGACGATGACATCTTTCTCACGAGGGATGGCGACCCAATGCTGCGTAGTCGGGACGTCATTCTTGCCATCGATGGCGCTCCCGGTCCCCTTGCCATGGACCACCAACCACATGGCCTGCTTTCCCGCCACCTCACGCACCTCCTTGGTTTGGGTCGCGGCCCCCAAGCCTTCCTCGATCCCTTTGACACTTGCGTCCAGGATGAAGCGCGGGGTGAAATCTTTGCCCGGTTCTTGCACGAAGACCACAATGGAAGACCCGCTAACCCCAGCAAAAGCGGCTCGGGCCACCCCTGGTACGGTATAGTCTTGCAACCTCGCACTCTTCCACGGTGGAGAAACAACAATCGTAAAATCGAACTTGTCGTCACTGTATTTGTAAGATTTGTCGGCGGCCCGATCTACCTCTTGAGCCACAGCCTCGCTACACATTACCAACCCCCACAGGCAACCGACTAACACCCAACTGCGAGATTTCATGTTCATTACTCAACTCAACTGTTTAAAAACCTATTTTCAACCGCGACACCACACTGCACCGCAGGCTTTCAAAGTAGTCCGACGCTTCGCTTCGGCACCTCCCTGACAACACCCCGCCGAGCAGGCTAGAATTAAGCTTAGCATACTCGCGAATTTAACTCGCAAAGTTCTAACACATCGGATATCAATTTATTTTTTCTATTTCGCTCGTTCCCTACACACTGAATCAGGTCGCTCCATGGTACGACTGAGAACTGAGCGCTGGTATTCGGCAGATGGCCAACGTCGTAGCCACGCGCGCGTGACTCAGCAAGTGGGCGGTTCACGACGCCTACTGTCACTCTGCTTTTTATTGGCGCTGGTCGTGATGCTGATGCAAAAAGCCACCGACCCGCGCCACATTAGCAATGCCTTTCAAGCGCTGGGGGTACCCCTGGATGACACACTTCGTGGGGCCAATGATCAATCCTCAGGCTCCGTATCGGAGCGTGACGGACGACTCGTCAACATTGCGTCTGACAACAACTCAACTGATAGCAACTCAACTGATAGCAACTCATCAGCGACCGCTTGGGACGTGACCTGTCGCGATCTTACGACTCGACTACTGGACGATTTGACCGATGCCGAGATTATCGAATTGGCCAAGTCGTGGTTTGCTCCGGTCGCTGAATCACAATTGACTTCGCCAGGTTTGAGTTTGTCGCAGTGGAGTTCACTGGCGACGAGCAAGTTAGATGCGTTGGCTGATACAACTCGCCGCTCAAATATTGCGGAAGATGAAAAAGAGGCTTGGCTTCAGCGAATTGACGAGTTTCAAACGCAGTGGCAACACATGGGCGACCAACCCAATCAGCATCAGTTGTCTTTGGCAATTAGCCCCGAATTGCAAACGGCGCTTAGTAGCTATCTCGATCAACGTCTGCTGGAGTTGCTGCACGACGCGACTCCTTGGACAAAGTTAGAGACGGTCCCTTTTTGGCGTTTGCTTCAGCGCGCAGAGAGCAGGGGGGGGGACGCGCCCATCGCTGACCAATCAGCAAGCACAGTCGGTGCTCATGATGCATCGCCTAGCAGCCCCTTGGTCAATTCGCTGCAACTCACGGCTGAAGCCGTCAACCTGCGCGGCACGACGGTTCGCTTTCGCGGTAGTGTGCGACGTGTGGAACACATTCAGCGGAGCTATCCACCGCTAAGCATCACCGGCTATTGGATTGTGTGGTTGCGTGGCCAAGACGAAGCCCTACAGCCGGTGGCCGTGTATACGCTCGACGAGCAGGCTGCCAGGCTGGCCCAGCGGCTCGATCCGAATTCAAGGGACTATCCCGAGATCGAAGTGCAGGCGATCTGCGGCAAACGCCTGGCTTACGCCGCAGAAGCGGGACTGCAAGTCGCGCCAACGCTGTTCGCTTCAAAACTGACTCTACTAATGTCTCCTGCACTTGCAACGCACTCGACAGATTCCAAAGTTATGTGGAGTCAGTTTCTACTGGCCGTGGTCGGGGCTTGCGTGTTGGCTGCGGTGATCATGATACCGATCCTCTGGCAACAGCGCGGCGGAGCTAGAGCAGGGCGAAGCATGGGGAGACTGCGTTCTAGTGGGTCAAATAGAGGGGTGCTGCAGAGTGCGGGAGTGGTGTGTGCTGCTCTGGTGTCACTGGTGGTTCTTCTATTGACTAACGCATTGTCTTTAGACCCCCGCGAGCTTGTCTCGCAGGTCAAGCCGCCCTGGGCCAGCGGCGAAACTGACGATCCCTTGCGTGAAATTTTTGTCGACAATATGCAGAGCCTATTCGATCAGGCCGCATTGGTAGAATTGCGCGAGTATCAAACCAAGCGTGCGGGGGAGTTCCCGGATGCGCTACTGCAGGCGATTTACGCCACGCGCCGCATCGGTTGGCCGCGGGCCCTGGAATTGCCTCAAGCGGTCTCGCTGGTCGACCAGGTCGTATTGCAGCCACAAGTGCTGGAGGGTTGGGTGCGTTTGACGACACCTGTCGTGCTTTCTGAAGCCCAACGCAATTGGTTCCAGGCGGACGAACAGGCACAACTCTATCGCGTGGAACTCCAACCGGCGTCGAACTTATTTGATGAATCTCCCACCGCGCTCGACGAACCGGCGTCTGATGCAACTGAGTTGTTAACGATCTACTGCGAGCAGGTGCCGCGCATGTGGTTAACCAGTCCTCAACTGCGGCAACCGGCACAGTTCTCGGCGCTTGTGATCAACGATGGCGAGCAGGGAGCAATTGGGCTCTGTGGGCTCGCGGCCCAACCGCGCTGGCTGTTGCCGCGCGAAGTAGATGCAACACAACTGGCTCCCGCGTTGCCCGAGCATTATCTTGCGTTGGGGAAGCAAGGGTGGGATTTGACAAACTTTGACTCCATCGCCGACCATCAGCAGCAATCGCTATCCAGCGATGAAGCCGACGGTTTCTACTCTCTCCTGCGAATTGTGGGCACACATTCAAAACCATCAGGGAGTGTCACTGATGCCGCGACGCGACCGCTGGAGATTTTGGCACACGCCAAACAGAGCGTGGGAGAGGAAGTCAGTTGGCCAGTGCGAATTGTGTCGGGCACGCTCGTCGACGTCGATGATCCACGACATCGACGATTATTGGGCGCCGATAGTTACATCCAGTTTGATGGCTTCGTCGATATAGGAACGGATCGCATCCGTTTTCAACCTGCAAGCAAGGGGCAGCTATCTACCGCGCTGGAATTCGAAGGGGAGTTTCCAGTGACCATAGTCAGCTCGCTCGATTCGACATTAGCAACGACGCCGACATTGTCCGCTGGTGCGAGAAGTTGGTCAGTGGGCAAGTACGCTAATGTCCAGGGACGATTTTATCGAATTTGGTCGTATCAATCGGAGTTGGTCAAGTCAAGTGGTCAAGCCGCGCGGCAAATCGCACCGCTGATTGTCGCCGCGCGTTTGGTCCCCACTCCGGCACCCGTGCGTGGCCAATCGGCGCAGATCGGCTGGTTTGGTTGGGCCCTATGCGCCGCAACGCTGCTGATTCTTGCAGGAATTTTAAGGTCAGCTGTGGGGAACCAGGTTAAACGCAGACGTGTTTCCCAACACTGAAATTCCAGCTTGACCCGCTATCCCTGCTTGACTGCTTGAGCGGGAACCTCATACTCGCACTCTTCACGAATACCCAATCCGCGAAGAGGATCATGACACATGCGTCGCGCGAAAATTACGATCGTTGGTGCTGGCAATGTAGGTGCAACTTGCGCGCATTGGTGCGCGGCGGCTGAGCTGGGGGATGTCGTGCTACTCGATATCCCACAAGCTGAGGATATGCCGAAGGGAAAAGCGCTCGACCTGATGCAAGCCTCCCCAATCGTCGGATTCGACAGTCACATCGTGGGAACCACAAGCTACGATGATACGCGTGACAGCGATGTGGTGGTGGTCACAGCGGGAATCGCCCGTAAGCCAGGAATGAGTCGCGATGATTTGCTGGGTACCAATGCAAAAATTGTCGGTTCGGTCGCCGAGCAAATCAAACAAAGTTCCCCCAACGCGATCATCATCGTAGTCAGCAATCCGCTCGATGCCATGGTGCAACGTGCACTGCAAGTCACCGGCTTTCCACCAGCTCGCGTGATCGGTCAAGCGGGAGTGCTCGATACCGCCCGCTATCGCACTTTCTTGGCGCTGGAATTGGGGGTTAGCGTCGAAGACGTGTCAGCCCTGCTGATGGGTGGTCACGGCGATACAATGGTCCCCATGCCCAGTTGTACTTCTGTGGGTGGCATTCCGATTCTGCAACTACTCGACCAAAAACGACTCGATGAAATCGTCGATCGTACGCGGAAAGGTGGAGCGGAAATTGTGAGCCTGCTTAAGACCGGCAGCGCCTACTACGCACCTGCCGCCGCTACCGCACAGATGGTGGAAGCGATCGTCCGCGACAAAAAGCGATTGATTCCCTGCGCTGCCTACTGCGACAAAGAGTACTCGGTAGGTGGTTATTACGTGGGGGTACCCGTTGTTTTGGGGAGTGGTGGTGTCGAAAAAATTATCGAATTAAAACTGACCGAAACCGAACAGGCCGCCTTTGACAATAGCGTCTCCGCTGTTAAGGAATTGATTGCGGCTATGGATAAATTGGTCGCTGCATAATTGATAGCTAAACCGCGAAAGCGTTAGTATCGTTCGCTGGCGGTAATACTTCTTTCGGATGATGGCCAGAAGTAGGCGGGCTGACATTGACGTAAAGTCACCTGGCGAATAAAAACCATGTCAGTAGAGTACCACTTGTCACCTAGGTAACTTTGTTGCGTGGAAATACTGTTCCTCGGGAACTTCCTGGTAACAAGTTTGAGCGATTGGGTTCGCGGAAGTTGGCGTTGATAAACGCAATCAACATCTCGACTTCTCTTTTCATTCCCCAAACATGAATGGCGTCACATGCGCAACCGTCTTCTGAGCTCTGCGGAGCGAACCGGTCGACTCGAGAAATTGCATGACACCAGCCCCGTATCGACAGCCACCGAGTACGATTATCTGCGACAGCAGGTTTGCTTGTTTGGACCTGAGCGTTACGAACCGCGTTACGACTATCCACTCATTGTTTGGCTGCATAGCTGCCACAGCGCCGAACGCGAACTTGAGAACGTGATGCCCGCGCTTAGTTTGCAGAACTATGTCGCATGTGCACCACGCGCCCCTCTGTGCAGCGACCCAAGTGGACGCTTATTCCGCTGGGGCAAGTCGGCCGCCTCGACTGCGATGGCCGAAGAGTTGGTCTTTGATTCTATTGACTTGGCCAGTCAACAGTTTTCGATTGCTCCCAACCGTGTATTCCTGGTCGGCTTCGGGGGTGGTGGCACGATGGCCTGGCGCATCGCGCTTCGCTATCCGCAGCGATTTGCCGGAGTCATTTCCATTTGCGGTGAATTCCCCAGCCAGCATCGACCACTTTCAAATCTGGCCAGTGCGCGGACGTTGCCGTCGCTATGGATGGTTGGAGCTCAGTCACCGAATTGCGGCGTTGGACACATGTGTGACGCGTTACCGGTTATGCATAGCGCCAGTCTCCCGGTCGACATCCGCCAATACCAATGTGGTAACGAGTTGTTGTCGAACATGCTGCTGGATGCCAACAGTTGGCTCATGGAACGCGTCACCAGTCAGCCAGCAAAGTTTGAAGATTCGGTCGAAGAGAGCTTTTCCCAAAACTGAACGAAACTCGCTAAAAAATTGTCACTTCTCGCTGATCGCCGGTTTAGTTTCGGTGCAACTCACCCTCCCACCGTAAGTTACGTCGTATTCGACGTAACTTACGGTGGGAGGGTCGGAGCCTAAGCGACGGGGAGGGAAATTCCAGCTAAGCCCCCCTCTCCGCTCGACGACCAACTTCGTCGGTGC
>JBGSJT010000717.1:0-14760 GCA_041741715.1 Pirellulaceae bacterium
TGACGGATTCAAGTGACAATTTCTTGCTCACAGAATCCTTACTTAGGTTAAATTTGAAAAAGTAGAATGAGACTAAAGCGAAAGATTTTGGTGCCCCTGTTGGCTGGCGTTAGCCTGGCTTGGTGCGGCATTCGGTGGGGACATGCACTTATTGGTACCCAATAGTCGTCGGAGCTCGCTCGCTACAAAACGGGTTATCAAATTGCCCTGACAGTCCCAATTGCGTTTCTAAGTCATCGTCTCGGCGTGAAGGCAAAATTGAACCCTTGGTGTTGCGAGAAACAGTGAGCGATGCAAAGCATAATCTGAAAGACATCATCAGCCGCATGTCAGGCGGAGTCTTATACCGACGCGTACCCAATGCCAGCATGGCGGTCAGAGCGATCCGCCGGTGCCCTCCCGCTGTGTACTGAGTGGCAATTTCGCCGTTGTCACACCAGCGTTTCAGCGACGACTCACTCACATCAAGCGCTCGACCCACCTGTTTGGGGGTAACCAGTGGTTTCATAAAACTTCCATTTGAACGTTTTGGATGTTATTATTCGATCATTTCCGAGCTAATAATATCACAATTTGGCAATTTTTCTCCACTCGTTCGCCAAGTGAGCGAAATAGAAATGGACGTTTTGCACGAATACGTGGTTGCACGGGCGATGGATCGACGATATAACTACCAAGTGAACGTTTTGGACGAATTCCTTAAGTCGGAGCCATTCATGACAACTACAGTACTTTCAGACCTACCCACGACCTTCGAGAGTGCACTCGCCAAATCACTCCAGCAGCGGGCCGAAGCACTAAGTCGTGTAGAAATCGACTACATCCCCAATGCCAGCTTTGTAGCTTCTGACCCAAGCAACACGAGCGGCCACTCCAACCTAGCTACCACGACCGCTGGAAGCGATGAACTCCGGTATGAATTGCCTGCCCATTTGGAAAGGCTATGTGAGACAAAACTGCTGACAAAGGAAGAGGAATCGGCTCTTTTCCGGCAGATGAACTATTTCAAATTCTTAGCCTCAGAACTCCGCGCTGGCCTGCAGCTTGAAGAACCAGATCCACAGGTGCTGGATGCGATCGAGTTCCGGCTGAGCCAAGCTAGAGAGATTCGCGACCACGTGATCAAAGCAAATATGCGGCTCGTCATGTCGATTGTCAAGAAATTCGTCACGCCACTGCAGACCTTTGACGAACTCCTAAGCGAAGGCACAATCACGTTGATGCAGGCCGTCGAGAAGTTCGATTTCGACCGAGGCTTTCGCTTCAGCACCTACGCCTATCGTTCGATTTCGCGAACGGCTTTTCGCTGTGTGGCCACCGCCCATGAGGAGGAATCACGCGTCACTCGCGACGCGGATGAGTGGGCCTATGGTCAATGTGATGATCAACAATCGTCGTCCATTTCGGATCAGTTTTGGAACCGACTGCGGGACTTCACCGGACAGATGCTTCAACGTCTCGACCGGCGGGAGCGTTTCATCATTCGTAGCCGCTTCGCGTTGGGCTCCCATCGCCGCGTTCGTAGTCTCCAAGAACTGGCGAACAGGCTGGGAGTTTCTAAGGAAAGGGTGCGGCAAATCGAGGGGCGAGCCGTCGGCAAATTGCACGCCATGGCCAAAGATCTCAACCTCGACGAAGTTCGACTGTCTCTAAATTAGCTACGGAGTCCCGTCATGTTTGGATTATTCTCAGATCAAAAAACAAAGCTTGAGAAAAGGTATCAGCAGCTGTTAAAGGAAGCTTACGAACTGTCGCATT
The DNA here is from genome assembly GCA_041741715.1 of Pirellulaceae bacterium. Classification (GTDB taxonomy): domain Bacteria; phylum Planctomycetota; class Planctomycetia; order Pirellulales; family Pirellulaceae; genus Aureliella. Next base: position 1,759 of record JBGSJT010000717.1, read on the forward strand.
CCAACCGAAGACTAAGCGATCTCAAGACTGCCGAAGCCGAGAAGGTAAAAGAGCAATTGGAAGCACTGGAACGGAAGCCCTAACCAACGCCTTGTACAGCGTACCACTCTCTGCCCACTCTCTTGGTAGATTTCGGTCGTAACTCGCGCGATCAATACCGACACAGGGTTGTTTAGAAACAGCCGTTTAGTGTAATCTCATTCGTTTTTTGCTGGATCTTGCACTTACTCTGTAAGTGGCATCTGCCACCGAGATTCAAACGGTTTTTGACGAACAGGCGATAGCCCAGATCGAGTAAATTCGACAGCAGCGGGAGTCGCGTTAGGCTGGCGAGTAGTGGAAAGCCAACTACCGAGTAGTCGTGTTTAAAAACCTCGACACCCGTAATCCAAGTATCGTCGGGTAGCAGACTCCACTCGCTCTAAATCTGGTTACGCGGCAAGTGTCGCACGGTTGCGATAAAAAACTATTTGATACTTTCTCAATTCGCACTTGTCGACCGCTCTCGGCGTTCTAGTGTACTGACGTCTGAGAAACAAGTGGCCACTAACGTCTCACACTGAACAGAACGTAGCCTGACTGAAACATTTATCGAATAGGAAGCTAAAAATGAAACGTTTACTGAAGAACTCCTTGACTGCAATGAGCTTGTGCGCTGCTCTAATAAGTTCCACGATTGCTGGGGCTGCTGATAAGGACATCGTTGACACCGCCGTCGCCGCAGGCTCATTTAAGACGCTGGCTGCCGCACTTCAAGCGGCCGATCTAGTCGACGCCCTGAAGGGTGCTGGACCTTTCACTGTCTTTGCTCCAACTGACGACGCGTTTTCTAAGTTGCCGGCCGGTACGGTTGAGACACTTCTCAAACCCGAGAACAAGCAGCAGCTCGTGGCAGTACTGACCTACCACGTGGTTGCCGGCAGGGTAGCTGCCAAACAGGTAGTTGATCTGAAGGGCGCGAAGACGCTGAATGGTCAACGTGTTGACATCATGGTTGCCAACGGCAACGTTTTGGTGGATAAGGCAAAAGTCGTTAAGACCGATATCGAGTGTTCCAATGGAGTCATTCACGTGATCGATAGTGTGATTCTGCCGAGTGCCGACAACATCGTGGTCACGGCCGATAAGGCTGGGACATTCAAGACGTTGATCGCCGCCGCGAAGGCTGCTGGGCTTGCGGAAGCTCTCACCGGCGAAACGGAACTAACAGTGTTTGCACCCACCGATGAGGCTTTTGCTAAGTTGCCAGCCGGAACTGTCGAAAGCCTGTTGAAGCCGGAAAACAAGGACAAGTTGGCTAGCATCTTGAAGTATCATGTCGTCGCGGGTCGAGTCTATTCAGAAGACGCACTCAAAGCCAAAGTAGCCAAGACGCTGCAGGGATCGACGGTTTCGATTACTGTCCAAGATGGCAAGGCCCGAGTCAATAGCGCCAATCTGGTTGCCACAGACATCGATGCCTCCAACGGAGTCATCCACGTCATCGACAGTGTGCTTCTTCCACCAGAACCGAAAAAGGTGTCTGCCGTAGAAGCCAGCCAATTAATTCTGGGTGCGATTGCTCAAGGAGCACCGACGTACAATGCTGGTCACCACGAAGCGTGTGCTCAGCTCTATATGACGACTGCGAGCAATCTTGTAAGTAACTATGCCGATCTGCCACCCCAAGTTGTTTCCAGCTTGAAGCACGTAATGACTCAGGCTCAACACACGACTTGCCCAACCGACCGGGCTTGGACTTTGCGAAATGGTCTTGATCAAGCCTACGTCAGCATGGTGAGCACTCGCTAGGTGTTTGCTCTCAGAAGGAAACTTTCCAGCCTATTGCATCGTTAAAATGCAATAGGCTATTTTTTTAAGAGAACCAATCGTTGGTTGGAGAAATGTCATGACACGAAAATCCACTTTTGAGTTAATTATTTGTCACTTCGCGCTTTTCATTATGGCGTGCGGACCAGCATCAGCTGAGCAACCGTCTCTTCAAATTGAAACAAGTCGTGTGCTTTATGATTTCGACAAACCCGAGGCCGGGAAGAACTGGCAGATTGTCAATGATGGCGTTATGGGTGGCAGATCGAGTAGTAAGTTGACCATCTCCGACGGCGGAACAGCGAGTTTTTCAGGAGACATATCGCTTGAAAACAACGGCGGGTTTGCGTCAGTGCGTTCCAGGCCCGCGAAGATGGAACTCAAGCCAGAGCAGGAGGTTGTCCTGCGAGTGCGAGGCGATGGACGGAGGTATACATTCAACCTGTATGTCGCACAGGGGGGCATGGCTTTCTCTTACCAAGCCGAGTTTGAGACGAAGAAAGATCAGTGGATCGAAGTACACTTGCCATTTGCTCAGTTCGTTGCCAAGTCATTCGGGCGACGCGTTGAGGGAAGCGTTCTCGATCCAAATCAAGTCAATTCAGTGGGTATTTTGCTTGGTGACAAGACTGCGGGGCCGTTCGAGTTGCAGATCGATTGGGTCAAGTTAGAAGTTCCCAAGTAGTGGTAAATGCGAAAGAAATCCGATTTCAAGACGAGTGACTAATTGAGAAGAATCAAGATGACTTGGTTTATCGGTGGACTTGGCGCTTTGATTGAGGTCGCTGGGGATGATCCGCCTTGGACGCCTGTCCATCACTTCGTTTTTGGCGGTATACTACGAAATTTGGTCAAGGCCGCCAAAGCAGATGAATGAAGACGCCAATGAACTTCGATCGTTGATAGCGGATTTGCCAACTCACCTTTCTGAGCGGACGTGGGCTCCTAGCCGCGGACGCCCTAGCCATAGGGGCAGGCGGGTGCTTTACTGGACACACCATGCTCTACGGAGCGATGAGAATCCGGCACTGGACGTTGCCAGGCACTTGGCTCATCGCCTTCAGCTTCCATTGCTCGTCTATCAAGGGCTCTCGGAAAATTATCGTTTTGCTTCTGACAGGCATCATACTTTCATACTCGAAGCAGCCAGAGACTTACAAGAAAGCTATGCGCAGCTAGGAATACCCTTCGCATTCCACCTTGATCGATGCAACGCAAGATCCCCACGACTAGCCCGTCTAGCGCTTTCATCAGCCGTCGTCGTAACCGAAGACTTTCCGTTGGAAGCAACCAAGAAATGGACAGAGCGGTTGGTGGCATCGAAATCCCCCGCCGTGGTTCTCGTAGACACGTCTTGTGTCGTTCCAACGCGTCTCGTTGGCAAGGCCTACGATCGGGCCTTTGCATTTCGTGACGCCACTGCCGAGCTCTATCGCGACCGGATTGATTCTGTGTGGCCTGAGTGCAATCTGAATATTCAATCTGACTCGGAGATACCGTTTGAAACCTTGCAGCTTGCTAGTCATAGTTTGGCGCAGCTAGTTTCGCAGTGCAATATCGATCATTCCGTGGGCGCAGTATCCGATACGCGTGGCGGTTCGATAGCCGGTTACAAACGCTGGCAGGCCTTTCGTAAAACTGGGATTCGCAGCTATTCGAAACGCCGAAATCAAGCAGACATCGATGGTGTGAGTCGCATGTCGGCTTACCTGCATTACGGAATGGTTTCACCGCTACGAATTGCGCGTGAAGCGTCTGCCGATAACGCTGAAAAGTTCTTGGACGAGTTGCTAATTTGGCGAGAGCTAGCGTATTCGTTCTGCTACTACCGCCATGACTTAGAATCAGATGCCGGCCTTCCTGCCTGGGCCGTCGCTACCCTCAGAGAGCATGATGCTGACTTGCGCAGAGTGCTGACATATGACTCCCTTGCTCACGCTCGCTCAGGTTCGCGATTGTGGGATGCAGCACAACGCAGTCTGCTCAAGCATGGAGAGCTGCACAACAATGTTCGCATGACGTGGGGCAAAGCGATTTTGGAATGGTCTCAAGATCATCACCACGCGCTTCAACGCATCATCGATCTCAATCATCGCTACGCACTTGATGGCCGCGATCCTGCGTCGTATGGCGGTATCCTGTGGTGCCTGGGCCAGTTTGATCGGCCATTTATGCCGGAGCAACCAGTTTTTGGTACGGTTCGCTCACGATCGATTTTAGACCATGAGAAGCGAATCGATATCGTTGCTTATGAAAGTAGAGTCGATCGAGCAGTCGCGCACCCTTTACCGCGCATCGCGATGATTGGGACTGGGCTCGGTGGATTGATGTGCAGCCGAGTTTTGCAAAACCACGGACTGCAAGTCCAATGTTTTGACAAGTCGAATCGATCCGGTGGTCGAACCGCGACGCGCCAAGCCGAGGATGGCAGTCAATTCGATCACGGAGCACAATACTTCACAATTCGCGATCAAAATCTGAAGCGATACTTGGAATCTTGGATTGCGGAAGGGCATGTGGCTCAATGGATTGGCCACATCGTTTCAATTGACGAGCCACACAGATTCAACGAACTCTCGCCTGTGCAACGTTACGTCGGCACGCCAAAAATGGAATCCTTGGCTCAGCATCTGGCAACGGATTTACAAATACAGTTCGGTACCGAAGTCGACGTTGTCTCGAGAACTGCGAACGGATACCAACTATTAGCGAAAGACCATCGTGAATTGGGTTTCTACGACCTCGTCCTTTGGAATTGTCCGCCCGCGCAAACGTTGAAGCAAATCCCACCGGATTGTAGTTGGAGGGAAACGCTTAACAAAGTCACGATGGTGCCATGCTGGGCAGTTATGGTCGCCATGGAGCAGCGTTGGGAACTTCCCTTGGATGGTGCATTCGTCAATCAAGGGATGCTTAGTTGGATAGCCCGCGACTCGAGTAAACCCAACCGACCCAATCGCCAGGATAGCTGGGTCTTGCATTCCTCAGCGGAGTGGGCAAGGGAGAATCTGGAAACACCCCCAGACCAAGTCGTTAGGCTTTTGATCTCCGAAGCCGAGCGCGTGACAGGTACTACCATGCCTCAACGCTCCATTGCGAAAGCTCATCGCTGGCTGTTTTCACGTCCCATCCAGTCGTTGCCGGAAGCTTTTCTCTGGGACGATGACAACTGGCTGGGGGCTTGCGGCGATTGGTGTGGCGGCCCTCGCATTGAGGGCGCATTGAAGAGTGGCATTTCGCTGGCCGGTCGCGTGTTGGGCGCTCTGCATGAACACCGTTCCACAAGCATTGACGCCACCGCTGCCGGTCAGGTACAGCCCACGCAATTAACTCTATTCGGTCACTGTTAATGAGCAACTCCATCGCCGCTCTCGTTTAACCAAGCCGTACATCAGCGGTTCAAGCTACATGCGTAAGATGAGCGACTATTCGAAAGGACCCTGGACGGAGATCTGGTACGCACTTTACTGGAGATTTGTAGATCGCGAACGCGAGTTTTTCCGTTCGAATCGACGGTTGCGAGTCATGGTTGGTCAACTCGATCGCATGGGAAAAAAACTAGATCAGCACCGAACCGTAGCGGAACGCTTCTTGGAAACACTCCATGTCTAACGACCATCTGCAATTCCAAAACAAGCCCGTCGCTTTGACGTCTGAGCGGAAGGGAGTCGAATTGACGAACGCGTCGATCTTCTCGTTTCAAATGGCGCTGTTTATGTCGGCCATCTTGGTCACTAGCGGACTATTGCATCTCGCGAAACTAGTTTGGGATGGTGGCGAATGGAACGGTCCCTTGTCGCTTCGCAAACCGGGACTTTTTGGAGTTTCAGCTGGATTGACTGTTTGGTCTATTGCTTGGCTAATGACGCAACTGAGGCCACTCAAATCAGATCGAATAGTCGCAAACCTAATCGCTGGAAGTCTGTTTGTAGAGGTAAGTCTAATAACGTGGCAGTATTGGCGAGGCACTCCGTCTCATTTTAACCGCGCGACACACCTTGATGCTTCGATCGAAGCGATGATGCTTGCTTTGATCATTTTTGCGACCGTGATTATCTTCTATCTGACGCTACGGACCACTCTCCTTCGAAAGATCGAGGCTTCAAAGGCGCTTGCGATTCGGGGAGGCATGATGTTGCTCGCGCTGTCGTGCGGACTTGGAATTCTTACCGCTGTTCTAGGCGAAATGAACATTGCGGCAGGCAAGCCCTACGAAACCTGGGGATCTGCAGGTGTCCTGAAATTTCCCCATGGCGCTGCGTTGCATGCGATACAATTGCTACCGCTGCTGAATTGGCTTGTGCAGAGGCTGCATGTGCCTCACCCAATTCGAGTCATTGCGTCTGCGCTCGCCTCTCAAGTAGTTTTCTTGTTATATTCAATTCGCCAATCACTACAGGGTCAAGATCGCTTTGATTATGATGCCGTCGGCGCTCTCATCCTGCTAGTAACTTGTCTACTTTGCGTTTATCCCATAGTAGTGACCGCTAGAGCCTTGGTATTGCATCTGCGGAATTATTTTCGTAGCCGATGCATCCCGTCCGACCATTGATCAAGCAGCAGCACGTCGCGGGATGAAGCCGTTGCAAATAGCTCGATATCGAGCTTGTGGTAACGCTCGTCCTGTCTCACTAAACCAAATGCGGAGCTAGGTTGTTGGGCTCCACACAGTACGGCATCCCAGGTAACATCAAATGAAAAGATTTGAAGCCAGCCTGGTCTGCGAATGGCCACAAGTCGAAATTGGGAAAACTGAGCTGTAGCTCCTGACCAACCTCTACGCGAGAGCTCTGATCGGACGGCGAATTCTAAGTCGCGATCGCCGATCCATCCAGACCAAGATTCCAATAAACCTTTGATTATTTTCAACATCTTGAGGACTTTATTTATGCAGTTTTCCCTAGAGTGATTTGCTCAGCAGCCATTCGTCCGCTGAGCAGCGCGCCCTGCAATGAAGCTGACGCACAATAGTCACCACACAGAACCGTGCTATTCAGTCGGCGTGTGGGAGCGGTCGTCCAAAAACCTGCTGGCTGCTTGGGCAATGCTTGCAAGATTCGGTACACGGCCAACTCGCTCCAGTCTGATGCCGTACTACCGAACCAACTTTGAAGCTGACTTCGCACAGTTTCACTTGCATACTCTACGTCGCCTATCAAGGTGACGCTGATCAGCGCTTTGCCTGCAGGAGCCAAAGCGCTAGATGCATTGGTCATCACAAACACATGATTGACTGGGCCATCTTGCTCGCCGTTAAGCATCAAGATTGGTTCGGCGATAGGTGGGCGATCTGCGGCAAAATAAATGCATGTGGTCGCAGTACTGCCACGGTCTTGGGCGGGTAGGCCGACAAGTCGACTCGCTTGGTGCATCGGTACGGCTAATACCACCTCTTTCGCGGCTTGTTGACCATCCCCAAACTCGATGAAGTTGGGTTGAACCGACTTAGCTGGTCGATTTAGCTCGATGGACTCTTTGGGTAGATGGCCAGCCAACTGATCTGGGATCGCCTGTATACCGGCACGTGGATAATAGACTTTTCCAGACGACAACGTCTTGATTACGAAGCGAAAGAAATTGGCTGAGGTGGACAAATCGGTTTCCAAGAAGATTCCCGAGAGCCAAGGCACCATAAAGGATTTCAGAAAGCTCTCTGAGAAGGAGTAGTCAACAGCCAGTAGTTCACGGGTAGACTTGTCCCCGTCCGCAGTCGTCAATTGTTCCATGGGCGTCCGCCATACATCCCAAAGCAGTTTGCCAAGCTTCCAGCGATCGCTTAGGTTTCCAATCGAGTTGAAGATAGTGCTGCTCGCAGACCTCGGATAGCGAATCGGGTCGACCATCCGAACCCACTTGGAACCTTTTCGGACTTGAGCTCCGGGCACAACCGGTTTCAAATCCAAGCTGCCGTAGTTAAACGCTGCCTTGGCTTCTGAATAGGCACTCTGGAAGACTTGGAACCCACGATCAAGGCGAAAGCCATCGACCAGGTCCGTTCGCATGCGGCCGCCAAGACCATCACTGGCTTCTGTCAACTGAAACTTGATCGACCTTCGGTGCAGGTGCACGGCGCAATTCAGGCCGGCGATACCGCCACCGAGCACTCGTATGGTATTTTCGCAAGCGTCGATTTTTTGGGGAGCGTCGATCAAGATCGCTACCTTTCTCAATTCATTGATACATCACTCGAATGGATCTACGGTATGTCCGTCACTGATTTCCAGGTACGTTTCTTAAGTTCCGCCAAGGCTAGCTCGTACAGGACTACTCGTTCCTGACCAGACTCAATCGCTTTGCTCTCCTGAATGTGCTTTGCCACCCAGTCATCCTTGCAACCAAATTCCCTCAGGATCGACCGTAGATCAGCCCAAGTTGGCAGCCAGACCATGATGTCCTTAAAACGTTCAGGACCACCTACCAAACGCATGAAGTAGGCGTAGTTCAGTATGAAGTACACGCCGGTTTGGAAGGGAGACCGCTGTTTGCAGAAATTGTTCGCGTCCCAAACGTAATTACCAACTGAGGGTTCCCAAGGCAGCCCAAGTTCGCGAAGACGATTCGCCAATGCAATTTCTTCCTCAAGGAATTTCACAGCCGACCTGCCAAAATTCTCATAGGGTTTATCAAAATTGGATGGTCTTAACGTTTAGAACAACTAATCAAGAGACCTTAGATTCTACCCACCGGTCAAGATGGGTTTCGCATACGAGCTATGTCCTCTATTCGGCCAGCTAGAGTGTTTACATCGCGGAGATTACGGGATCCGTGAAAACAACTTCAAATTTCTCTCTCGGAAACTCTTAAATTGGGAATTCGTCAACGTGAATAGACAAACTTCGGGAAAAGTACTGGTGGTCCTGGCTGCTGCGGTTTCGTTCCTGCTCTCGGTTGGTCTTTGGTTTGCCGGTCAGCGCGAAGAAGGACTGTTCGTAGGGATCTGGGTTCCGTCCATATTCTCTTTCGGAACGCTACTACTCACGGGTAGGGGACCTTCCGCATGAACACCTTGGGAATTTTCATAGTGGGAGTCATTGTGTCTGCTATCACAGGCACAGGAGCATACTTTATCGGATTGCAAGAGGATGCCGACAGGGCCACCCGAAAGTAGAGCTAACGAATGGGATGCAGCTGCACCGCAACAACCGTCACTACCGACTACTACTGCATACTTGCCAGCTCCTGAACGACTTGTATTTGCCAGCGCGAAACAGCGGCTCTCGCAGGAAGCGCGCAGAGGCATCAAGCTGCTCAGAGCGAATGACAACTAAATTGCGACGCACTTGCTTCATCTGGTTGTTTTCCTAAGCTAGGCCATCTGCTTGACCTTCTCGTGCTTCTCCTGAATGGCGGCAAGTGGCTCGTCCCAGAAAGGCGACGTGGGCACTGCCACGACATTGCCCTTGAACTCCGGCAGCGCAGCCGGTGCGGCCATTGCCTTGCGAAACGCCAGATTTCCCTCGTTCGCGTCTGTGCCTCCGACGCCCATGACGCCAATTACAAACGGCATCTTCGGCGAGTCGAGGTCCTGGCGCACGTCGCGAATGAAGTGGGCCATCCACTCGCTGTATTTGGCAAACCGATTGCCCTCGGCGTCCTTTGGCAGCTCGGGATAGACGTCGCGGCTAACCATGTCGTTGAATCCCTGGAACCAGACGAATCCAGCGATTTCATAGCCCTGCTCGGGATCGTAGTCCGGGACGACGCGGCCGATGTCGCCGAGCACGTGTTTAACGTGCTTCAGCATCAGCCGGTAGTAGTGACCGGAACCACTATCAGTACGGCGATCTTTCTCAATGTCGTCGGCCGTGCGCGGGTACACACCGGCGCTCGGTGGACGGAAGTCGTAAAAGAGTGACTTGCCGCCCCAGGCAGTCTTGATGATGAGAACCGGTTCATCGAAGTTCTCATCCATCGTAATCCCAAACGTGAACTCGGGACCGATTTTTCCACCGTCCTCGGATGGGTTCGGTCTCGACCCGTAGCCAGAAGTGAGCTTGCCAAAGCCCTCGCCGTTTTCCTCCCCCCTTCCGGTGTAATAAGAAATCCACGCGTCGTCGCAGACGTGCGGCTTGCCTTCTGCGTTCCGCATCTTCTTAAGGAGTGGAGCGGTCACCGGATCGTCACCGATGTAGTCAAAAGTCTCTACTTTCGCGTGCCCCTCCATGTTGGACTGGCCGACGAGAATGAAGACCTTGAGTGGCTCTTTGGCGTTGGCAACTGAGGACGACACCAGCGATGCGATCAGAAGCAGGAAGACGGCGGGGGTCCTCACAGGGCAAGCTCCTTCGATGAGTGAATAAACGGTTAAGATCATTGGGAACGGATGCGTGGCGACGACTACTTGTTAGCCTTGAGCAGTTCTTGGCAATTTCGCATGTTTGAACTTTCTTGTTTGTCTATTCGGGCAGCTTCGGATCGTAGGTCAGCAACTCCGGGCGCGAGCAGAACGGTGATGCCGGAAGCCCGTCGCGGTTATAGAGGTTGCAGTTTTCCGGGTTGACGGCATACGCATACCGCACGGCAATCGGTGATGAGACATCCTTGCAGCTGACGACGACCTGTTTGCCGTCGATCGCGGGACGGTGCAAAATGAAGTCGATCTGCTTCGTCGGCTGATTCACCGGCACCGTTGCCATGGGCTTTTCATTCGCACGAGTCCACTTTGTCCCGAACAGTTGAAGCGTTTCACTGTCGGGCGTGGCGTTCAGATCACCTGCCAGCAATGCGGGATGTTGTGGATGGCGTGCGATCAGCTCATTGATGAATTTCGCTGAATCGAGGCGCTCGCGTTCATCAGCACGATAGTCCAGGTGCGTGGCCAGTAGCAACAGCGACTGATTGGACTTCGGCAGCGTGATTTCTGCCTCGATGACTCCGCGTTGCTCGCTGCCGTCGATGTTCGGTAGAAGATGATTCGTGTGCCGGGTAATCGGAAACCGCGACAGCACAGCGTTGCCATAGTGGCCCCCTTGCAGTTCGATATTGGCACCGAAGACGACATTCATTTCCGTCAACCGAGCCAGTTCAACAGGTTGGTTGACTCTGTCAGTTCGCTTCACCTTCTGATCGACTTCCTGCAAGGCCACTACGTCCGGCTTGACGGAAAGTATGACACCTGCGATCCGCTCGACATCCAGCTTGTGATCGACGCCTTCGGCATGGTGAATGTTGTAGCTGAGAACTCACAGACGAGTTGGTTCCGCCGAGTCACTTGCCGACACGGGCAACAGCGACACCGCTGCCAGCAAGACACACTTCATCAATTGCTTCATATGTTCATGACTCCTTGTTACGCCGATCGCCACGACAGCGTTTTCGATTCACCATTCCAGGGATGCTGAGCGTCGGTGGTGTGTGTGGTGAGTGTGACTCCGTTGGCAGTCAGTTTTGCGGTCGTCCAGCCGGTCGTTGATTTCTTCGGGTCCGCGACATACGACGTCGCCGGTGTGTTCAGAATATGAATGCCTTGATGCTCTGCGTAGCTGCGATCATGGATGTGGCCGTGAATATAGGCTTTGACCCACTTGCGCGATCCAATGACATTCCACAGTTCCTGCGAGTCAATCAGTCCGCCGGGAAAGTGCAAGGGATCACCACCCAGTCGCGGATTGTGATGAGCCACGATGATCGCTGGCTTCGCTTGCAAAGCGTCGAGCGCTGATGCGAGCCATTCCAGTTGCTGCGGCCCGATTGTTCCCTGGGTCACCATTGTGTTTTGCAGCGAGTCGAGCAAAAAGAAGTTGGCATACTGCGTCTCGACAACGGCGATATGTCGTGATTCGACAGGAGGCTTCTCCGGTCGCTGCTCCTTGAGTATCTCATAGAACACATCGCGGTGGTCGTGGTTGCCGAGCGTGAGATGGGTAGCGACGCCAGCTTTCTGCAGTGGCGCAACCAGTTTTGCAAAATGCCGATAGTCCCCCGGCTGTCCATCCTTCAGAGCCAGATCACCGTTAATGAGCACGCACGCTGGCTTGGTCGGTCGATTCACCAGTTCAGTGACAACCTGACGCAAATGAGTGGGGACCGCTGAATCCTCCGGGTGCTTTTCACCAATGTGAGTATCGTTCAGCAGATAAACCAGATCGGCATCAACATCGCCCGCCTCAGACGCCGAGACGTTGTGCCCAAACAGCAGAGCACTCGCACCCGCAGCTTGAAGAAAACGCCGTCGAGTCAGCGTGGTCAAATGGATTGGCAAATCATCAGCCTCCTTTCGGGAACATCGCGAGTTTTATCGAATAGACATCATACCATCGGAGCATCTGGGGCAAACCCTGCAAGCCACGGACCTGGTCCACGAGGCGTATCATCGATTGGTCGATGCAGATTCTGGAGACGCAGCCAAGTGGAATAGCACTGGACATTTCTTTGGTGCGGCTGCCATCCGCGAGCTAACTGCCGAAGAACTGGCCACCTGCTGCACCTCTCGCACATTGTCGGCAGAGCAGTGAGCCATCCGGTTTCACGAAACGAAAATCGTGTTCCGCGTCGTTCCGGTGCGGGACCAGTACCTGGAAGCCCCAACTTCTGAGATCACTTGTTGAGTGGCGGAATCCCAAGCAGAAAGCAGAATGAACCTTTGGCCACTTTACCTTGGCGGTGCTATAATGACTACAGCGATACAACGCAGGAGGTAACCCATGAATCTAGTACTCAATCTTCCGGCTGACCTGGAAGCGATAATCAAAAAACGCGCCGAACAGGCTGGACTGGATATTCCCGCCTACGTTTTGCAGACGCTTCGTGTTTCAGACCTCGAATTAACAGGCGAGCCGTCGATTTCCAACGAGCAATTTGAAGCGAGCCTTAATCGACTCCGGGAGCTCCACTCTAAAGTTCCAGCCACTTTTGATGGTAGCCGCGAATCTATTTACGAAGGTAGGGGCGAGTGAAGGAACTGTTCGACACCAATGTCTTGCTTCGACTCGCAGTTGCGTCGCATCCCACACACCCCGATGCGGTCTCAGCAGTCCTCGAAATTCGCCATCGCGGTGATCAACCTGCAATCGTTCCCCAAGTGCTCTATGAGTATTGGGTAGTTGCTACGCTTCCAACTGCGCAGAACGGCCTTGGCCTTACACCTTCCGAAGCCCGGCAGGCAATCGACGAGTTTCTGAAGTCAATTGCCTTACTTAGAGATGAGCGGGGGATCTTTGCCAATTGGCTCGCGGATGTGACCGACCTCGCCAT
>JBGSJT010000718.1:0-2966 GCA_041741715.1 Pirellulaceae bacterium
GGCGGATGACTTAAACCATCTCCCTTTCGTCGTCGGCTTGAGCCGTCAAACGAGTCGCATCATTCGGCAAAACCTGTGGTTCAGCCTCGGCATGGTCGCCTTCCTCGTTCCCGCGACCGTACTTGGACTTCAACTGGGTGCAGCTGTCGTTCTACATGAAGGTTCAACTCTGCTGGTCGTTGTGAATGCTCTCCGGCTGTTGACATATAAGGAGCCCGGATGAGAAAGAACGCACAAACACGCTCGGCATTTCTCCGAGAACACCCATTTGTCTTTTTTTTCAATGCCTGAGTTGAATCCTTGGCCAGCGAAACCGCCAGCCGCCTAGCCGCCACGACACGTGCCGATAAGAACATCGGTGAAATGATCTAGGAGCATTGGTATCCCGAATAGTTGATGATGACCTGGCTCAGTCGGCACCAAATTGAAAAGACAGTTTGCAAGACGATCCGACCTATTTCCTGTGCGGCCCTACCAGCAATTCGCACAGGAAGTTGCCTGCGCGCGCTTCGTTGTTGACAATTCCTTTCTTCTGTATGCTGGAATCAACAAACCAATCTCAGTTGTCTGGTAGCCCATTCGTTGGCCATTCTGACGCAACGAAGCCGCCTTACGGATTACGTACTGCACTGCACTAGCCAGACTGAATTCACTTGGCTGCTTGGGAGTGGGCTTCGACGAACCACAGCAACTTATCAATCCCGCGAGAAATTTCGGTAAATAAGTCGGCGGTGCCGGCGTCCTCCAACTCGTTTGCTTCACTGATCATGTTACGGACTTCACTACCAAAAGTGGACAGCGCTCGCGCGACCGCCTCGACATGTGCGAGCCCATCGGAGATAGTAGCCGGATAGTCTGCGAGCTCAGTGGATGCAGCGCTGCTACGCACTGTACCATGAGCGATCCCACCGAACTGGACAATTCGTTCGGCGATCGTATCGACGTAGCCCTCAACCTCTTCGTAGGCTTTATCAAACAATTCGTGCAAAGCAATGAAGCTCGGCCCTTTGACGTTCCAATGCGCCTGCTTCATTTGCATCTGTAGATCAATGGCGGTCGCCAGTTTCTGGTTCATCAGTCGATTCAAGTTGGTTCGGTGATCGAGCGAAACATCATTCCCGGTCGTGTACATCTCCGTCGCTTCGTCAAAAATCGCTACTGATTTTCTCACTGCTATTTCCTTTTTCAGAATTGCTTGTATCGGCAACAGGTTGAAAATATCGCTGCCTCAACAGCGTCCGATCTTCGGGTGACTTGAGCTATCGAGAGCCCAACCAATTCTCCCTGGTGGATTCCGCCATTGCGAGGCAAGTTGCGCCCTCGAATACTTGCCTCAATCATCGGCATGGGAATTGCAGTTGTCAACCACGATGATCGCGTCAGAGCGTCGCCCGGTGATTCCGCTCGACAACCATTTTCACTTTTTTAAAAATCAATGAGGCTAAACATGAATTCAAGCACACTAGTAACGCCCAGTTCCCATCGTGCCCCCATCGGTCCAACGATGCGAGCCATAGAGTACGATCACTATGGCGAAGCAAGCGTTCTGCACGTTGCCGATCATCCCGTTCCACGCCGTTTGCCCGGACAATTGTTGATCGAGGTGGCGGCTTCCAGTGTGAATCCGATCGACTACAGGTTTCGTCGTGGCGATTTGAAGGGAATCATTCCGTTCGGTTTTCCAAGAGTTCCTGGCTACGCCAGAGTTTATTGCTGAAGTTGCCTCGAATTCCGAGTCGATCGCTTTGCATGCCAAGAAACGCGACTACGAACGAGCTGGAGTGAAAGAGTATTTGTTAGTCGCGCTACGACAGAAAAAAGCATATTGGTTTGGCAGTCGCGATGGGTTCTTCGAGGAGTAGTCGGTTGGCGCAGATGGTAACTATCATTCGCAAGTCTTCCCCGGTCTGTGGCCGTTCAGATCAAAACCGGTTTGAATTAACCCTTCGTCGATAGCTCCCAGTTTTTTTCGTTTTTTCCCTGATTTACGTCAATTTCCAGCTCCGTTTGATCGTTGTATTTTGCAGGCAAGACTTCTTCCATTAATTCCTGCAGTGGGCTATCGGGAGTGTCGTACAGCCGTTGCTTACCCACAACTTTGGGAACTCTGATTTCAACTTTGTTTTTGCCGAGCGCTACCTCGGCGGAAAACTTACCGTCTCTGATCTCCGCGCCAGAAGTAGAGCCTTCACCGCTCAGTGGCGCAAAGGAGACGGAGCCTCGTTCGGCCGGTTTGCCATCCACGCTGACGGTCCCGACCACTTCTCCCGTGTTCGAACCATCGCCGCATGCAGTGAGCAACAGAATGGAAGCTGTTAATAGCAACCAACGCATGTTCAAATATTTAATCATTGACCACCTCGACTTCACCACCGCTGGCTGATCCCATGGCTTGCCATACATTGAGCGCGACGTTCTGACTAATGAAGCCGACCGACCCATCGCAGCGGGCCGCGTTGACTCCACCGGTGTGACGGCTTCGAGCTGCATTGCGTTGTTGATTGCCGGCTGCTGCGGGCATGGCTGGGTCACCAGTGGCCTGAAACCATCCGTTGGCCATTAGATCAGGCGATGAGGTATTGGGAGTCGTGATCGTATGAAAGCGAAAAATGCCGTCATCGTTGTGGATGTCACCTCGCCAATCGTTGTCCAAATTACTCTTGGCCAATAGGTACTCTGACAAAAACAAAGTGTTGGACGTGCCGTCGGAAATGGTTCCAAAGGTAGTCTTACCCGGAGCCCAGCGACGCTCCGCTTTGTGAGTATGGTTGAAGGGTGCCAAACCAGTGGGAGCAACAAAGGCATTGAAGTCGCCGACGTTGTTACGCGGATACGTTGCATTGCCCCAATTGATCACATAGTTGCCACGCGTCCGCTGATGTCTGCTGGCTGTCGCATCTTGGTCGACCGTACCATTATCGCTGGGGCAGAGGTAAATCGGCACGCGACGACCGGTCGAACCGAGT
>JBGSJT010000719.1:0-15086 GCA_041741715.1 Pirellulaceae bacterium
ATCGTAAACTTCGGGATCGACATTGGGGGCTTCGCTGAGTCGGCGGTGCATGCGGCGAAGTTTGCCTTCACCACTGGCAAACGGTTCGTCACCGTCCAGCACATCCCCCAACTCTTCTTCGACTTTATCGGGATCCTCACCAGCTTCCATGCGACGGATGGCTTCTTCCATCCCTTCTCCCATGTTCATGCCGGTCGTCTCCATCAGCTTGCGCATCATGTGCGCCATGGCCCGTGGATCGTCTTCGTTGACGTGTTCCATTTCGCCAGCCATTTGCATCATGGCTTGTTCCATCTTGGCGTCATCCATATCCAGTTCGGGACCACCCTCGTTGGCAGGTGCATCCCCCCGGCCACTGGAGATGGCAAAACGCGACATCTGACGACGCAGCTTATGTCGGTTGGCCTTGGGACACTTGGGGATTGTCTCGGTGTCTACGCGACGGGCAAAAAAGCTGTAGAGCGTATGGCAATCGCGACAATAAAATTCATAGATCGGCATAAGTTTACCTCGTTAAGAATAGGTGTCCGACAAGTCATTGTACGTTTGGTTTTTGTACCTACGGAGTAGGCACCAGTCGGCGAATGGACATCCCACCGCTAAGATTACTGACCGCCGTAAAACCCTTCCCCAGCAACAAACATGCGGCAATGTGCGCGCGTTTACCCGAGTGACAGACGGTAATCGTGGGCTGGCTGGGATCGAGTTCTCCCCAACGATCGGACAGCTCATCGACGGGGATGTGGATCGCGCCCGGCAAGGGGAGTTGCTCAATTTCACTCGCGTTGCGCACATCGACGACTTGAAAACCATCCAAATCGGCATCGTAGTCGAACAGCTTGGGCAACTCGGCCAAATCATTCTCAGCCACAAAGGCCGCCATGTGAAGCGGATCTTTGGCCGAACCGAAGGGGGGCGCATAGGCTAAATCCAGTCCCGCCAAATCGTGAACTGATCCGCCAAAATGCAGCACCGCCGCCGCCACATCCAAGCGCTTGTCAACTCCTTCCGCCCCCACCGCTTGTGCTCCCAAAAGTTTTCCATTGCCGACCTGATACAGCAGCTTGACGGTCAAATTCTTCGCCCCCGGGAAATAGCTGGCGTGCTGCGGTGCTTGAATAATCGCGGTGCGAAAATCGAGCTGGGCTTCCTGGCACATCCGCGAATTGAGACCGGTGCCACCCGCCGCCATTCCAAATACGCGGACAATCGAAGTCCCTTGGACCGCTGGCAACGGTTCGGCTCGACCTGTGGCCGCATGGGCACCGGCAATTCTCCCCGCGCGATTGGCGGGACCCGCCAGTGGCACTCGCATAGGACGATCGAGTACGCCGTGATGGTATTCCACGATGTCTCCCGCCGCGTAAATGAGCGGATCAGTGGTTTGACAAAACTGATTAATCTTCACACCACCGCAATTCCCCAGTTCCAGACCAGCCGCCACGGCCAATTCGGTGCGGGGACGGACGCCGATCGAGGCGATGACTAGGTCGGTGGCTACCGATTCACCGTCGGACAATTTAAGGGCCGTAACTCTGTGATTGCTGGTCAGTAGGCTATCAACGCTCACACCCAGCCGCACTTTAACTCCTGCTTGTCGCATCTCCAGCTCAATCAGCTTAGCCAGCTCGACATCCAGCGGCGCCAACACTTGAGGCAGCCGCTCCAGCAGAGTCACCTCAACATCGCGGTGCCTGAGTTGCTCGACCACTTCCAATCCTACGTACCCACCACCGATGACCGTCGACTTCTTGCAAGGATTCTTCTTCATCGTTTCCAATATGCGATCCATGTCCTCCAACGTCCACAGATGAAACAGGTTGCGAGCCGGCTCTTGGCAGAACGGTGGGCGAATTGGTTCCGAGCCAGTCGCCAAGATCAAGCGATCGTAGGGGAGTTTGAACTCCTCCCCGTCGCTGTTGATACCGGTCACCGTCTGAGCTGAACGGTCGATGGCCTGCACTTCGTGCCCAGTGCGAACGCGAACGCGAAAGCGATCCCAGAACAGTTCCGGCGTGGCAACCAATAGTTTGCTACGTTCGGCAATCTCTCCCCCCAAGTGATACGGAAGACCACAGTTGGCAAAGGAGACGACCGGACCCTTTTCGAGGATTGTAATCTGTGCATTGGCATTGCACCGCCTAGCGCGAGCCGCCGCCGAGGCGCCCCCCGCTACACCGCCAATGATGACGATGCGTAGGTTTTCAGTTGGAGTAGTCGTGGTGGTTGCGTCCATGATGCGGGAGTAGGGGAGTAGGGGAGTGGAGTAGGGGAGTGGAGTAGTGGAGTAGTGGAGTAGTGGAGTAGTGGAGTAGTGGAGTCGTGGAGTAGTGGAGTAGTGGAGTCGTGGAGTCGTGGAGTCGTGGAGTCGTGGAGTCGTGGAGTCGTGGAGTCGAAGGAGGCGAGTTGGAACGCCCTTAGAATTCTTTAAGCGCTCGAAGTTATGAAGTTGACACCAACAATAAGATTCCAGGTTCCAGGTTCCAAATGAAAGATGACAAATGGCATAATCGTTTGCGATGTTCGACATGTGTAGTATCACATCCGGATCGTGGGTGAATCTGCCGGGCCTTCAGCCCTAATTCACTCGAACATGCTCCGTCCCCCAGGCCTTCAGCCTGGGCTAAACAATCTGCCGGGCCTTCAGCCCTACTCCAACTCCGAGATTCCAACTCCCAGACTCCCAGACTCCCAGACTCTATCACTCTATCACTCTATCACTCTATCACTCTATCACTCTATCACTCTATCACTCTATTACTCCGTTCCCCGCGCCCTGCTCTTCGGCGTGTTGATCAAGCCAGCGATTCCATTTTTCGGGAAGTGTGCGAATATGCAAGTCGCGTTGCGGGAAGGCAATCTCAATTTGGGCGGTGTTGAAAGCTTGGTAAATCTGCTGATGCAATTCATGAATGGTGACCAGCCGATGCTCCAACGAATCGAGGAATGCGCGCAAGACGAGATTTAATGAATTGTCGCCAAAACCTTCGAAGGTAACGCTCGGGGATGGGTCATGCAAGACGTTATCATGTGCCTTACAGATTTGCATGATCAGTTCGCATGCCCGCTGAGTGTCGCTGCCGTAGGCTACACCCACGTTGACCAAGATGCGATTCGTCGAATCGGTGAGGGTCCAATTGAGCAGTTTACCGGTGATCAAATCTTTGTTCGGAACAATCAATTCTTGACGATCCCAATTGACGATGGTGGTAGCCCGCATACGAATTCTGCTAACGCTACCGGTCGTACCATCGATAGAAATAATGTCACCTACGCGAATGGGCTGTTCGAAGAGCAGAATGATACCCGAAACGAAGTTGGCAAAAATCTCCTGCAGGCCGAATCCTAGGCCGACCCCCAAAGCAGCCACCAGCCACTGGATGCTACTCCATTGCAAACGCATTATCGAAGACACGACTACGATTCCCAACGCGACAATCGCGTAGCGACTGAGAGTTGTGATGGCATATCGCGCGGCGCTTGTTAGCGGCAAGTGCTGCAGGAAGGCGATCTCCAGCAGGCCTGGCACATTCCGCCCCAAGATGATGAACAACACGCTCAGCGGAACCAACAACAATACATTCGCCAGCGTGATCGTAAAAGTTTCCTCGGTCACGTTCCCATGCAGGGGCCACAAGTGAATGCCATCCAACATGGAGACTGCCGGTAGCACATCGGACCAGATGAAGAACAATAGTAGCAGTCCGAGAGCGACAGTCAGGCTGGTCACGAGGCGTTTGGTTTGCTCATTGATCGCCACCAAATTAATGCGTGGCTCTTCGCTAACGATGACGGTTTCGCCCTGTTGTGGTTCACGGCGTGCAGCTTCCTCCAGACGCTGACGAGCTTGCGACAACATCAGTCGTCGACGATTGATGACCAACCAGCGCATCAGCATGTGATAGGCGACCGAGAGCAGAACGACTAGCCACAGGGTCGCCACCATGTGGGTGGCGATGCGCTGCGCGGTATAGTGATAACCCACGTAGCTAACCGCCGCGAGCGCTAGTGGATAGACCAAGTGGGCTGGATACCACAGCCAACTCAAGCGGTCGACCCAGCCTCCTCGGTGGTGTTCCAGAAAGCCACTGACGATCCCGCTGCGGGGTGCCAGCACGAACGCAAAAAAGATACTTAGGACCGGCATGAGTAAAATGAAGGCCACGCGTCCCAACGATGACTCCCAGCGTTCAATGCTGTGGTTTAAAAACATCCCCATCAGCAATGTCAGCGGAATACAAGAATAGATCAGCCACCTCAAATTCGCCCGCAATCGCAGAGCTATTTTCTGATCCCAGCCGAAATGCTTGATCCCCAAGCCAGCGGGGCGGCAGAGCTGGCGAGATAGTTCGAGTGGTGTGAATACAGCGGCGGTGAGCCACAAGGCACTCGCCAACGCGGCTTGAAAACCAATCCCCATGTTCGTTATTTCAGCCGAGTCACTTGCAATTGCAAATCGCCACTGGAAAAAACATAGAATCAGTGGTAACGGCGCGGTCAATAGCGTGGTGATAACCAAACTGCGCGCGGTCAGACGATAGACCGTACAACTGTTCTTCTCAGCCTTGGCCGACAACTGTGAGAGCACGCCTCTAAGACGACTTTGATTGGCGATCAACAATATCGCAAGAAGCAGAAATAATACATACCAAGCCGGGACTCGTCGCACGTCCGAGCCCAGCGCCATGCTCGCCGCTCGCCAGTTCTCACCATCGACCAACCACCGCCCGGCTTCGACTCCAGGCCCCACATCGGCCAGTGTCAGTGGCTCTGCGCTACGAATCCAGAGCACGTGCTTGTCGATGAATTCCCGATAGTCACTCGTCAAACGAATTGTGTTCTCGCGAATATCGGCTAGCGCATATAGATCGTCTTGATAGGCATTGACATCCAACCGCATGGCATGGGAGGCGCTGGCGGCGAAATCAAGCAGTTGCTTGCCCGACGAATCTTCCACAACATTCTCACCCTCCAAGCGATCAAGTCGATCTGCCAGTCGGTCGCGCTGTAAATTGATCTCGTGTACCGCATCTTCGATATCGAACAGCAAAGACTCGGCTACTTGCATCTGGTTTTGATAGCCACGTATCTTAGCTTGAAGCTGTTGGGGATCGGGGAGTTCACCGCGCTGCTTGCGGAGCATGAGGCCAACCCAACTGTTGAAACCCGAGATCACCTTGGAGACCCCCTCGGGCCCCGCCTTCGGTTCGACTCTGGCGACCATTTGATTGCGACGTTCACTCCAGCGGGTCAGAATACCTTGGCTTTCTTCGAGCTCTTCTTGCAGCTTGGCTTGTCGGGTCGACAGGTCCAGCCAAGCCTTGATCCGCAGCAGTAACTGTTCACCCACTGGCCGAACATCGGTGCTAGCCTCCGCTGTGAGCTTCTGGGCTTCGCGGTAGATGCCCTGAATTCGATTGGCGCGAAGCTGTTCCAGTTGTTCGTTAACCAGCCGCAGTCGCTCTTGCAATCGTTTCTCCGTAGATTGTGCAATCTCCAATTTCAACGGCAGAAGCAATGCCTCAGCTTCATAAAGTCGCTGCTCGCTTTCGTACGCTTGCTGCTGTTCGCTGACTAGGAGTCGCGAAGTATCTTTGATCCAGGTACTAGCTTCTTGAAGCAGCGGTGCCTCGCTATTGTTAGTTGCGGAGTTGAGAGGGGCCTGCGAATCGAGCTGTCCCAACTTCGCTTTGGCATCGGAGATCAGTTGCGGTAGTTCCTTGCGGCGCTTCTCGCGTTGAGTCGTACTGTCGGACAAGGCAGTTCGTTCCGCAGTTGCCGTGGCTAGTTCCGCTTCCAACCCCATCCGCTCTTGGTCAAGTTCCTCAAAGCTCAATGCCTGGATATCCACTTTCGTGGCAACAGGTTGTTTTTTCTCCAGTTCCGCTTGGCGAGCCTTGGCCACTTCCAACATCGCGGGGGCGGCTGTGATCGCGTCAGCATACTCGAGTCGTCGCTGCCGCACCTTTTGGGCCGACTCCAGATCGATTCGCAGGGCGGCGTAAGATTTGGCCAATTGTTCCTTGACCTCAGGCGTCCGCTCGGTGTCACCAGCGAGTTTCTGTTCGCCTTGCGCAATCTGTTGCAGCAAGCTAGCGATTGAGTCCCCATTCTGCGCATCGACGTCCTGCGCGGCCGAAGGGGACGCCGACGAGGGTTCCAACTGAATGGGCCGCGTTTGGGCGACAACCTGCGCGATGCAACACCATACCCAAATGCCAGCTATGCCAGTCTGTCGGGCCAGTCGTGTCGTATGCGCACCGCAGTGACTCATCGCCAGAATTTTTCCCAAAATCGGTTGCTAACTATGCAGGTGAGTTGATCCCACTAATTTCAATAGAGAGCTATGATTGTAGAGCAATTCCCGAAAACTGTTACCAGTCGGTGGCGGGAAACTCCAACTTTGCGAACAGCGAAAGCTGGCCATCACACTCACCACTCAGCGGTGCGAAGCCATGCCGCGCGTAGAGTCGACGAGCTGGGTTGTCGGCCTTGACTTCTAACGTCACCGCACAATAGCTCGCCTGCCGTGCAAATCGAATAACGGCTCCGAGCAACTGATCCCCGATCCCCTTCCCTTGAAAATCGTTATGGATCGTCAAGTCATGGAGGTTTAGTAGCGGCTTGGCCTGAAAGGTCGAGAAGCCATCGAAGCAGATCGCCAAGCCGACAACACGCGCGCAGGCTTCAGCCAGGAAGAGGTGACAGCCGCTTTGGGATTGAAGCGCGGTGATGAGGTTCTCTGTAACTGCAGTGGGGAGCGGGCGCTGGCAGCCGGGGAGCGCGCGGGCGTAGAGTTCAAGCAATTCCAACACGCATTGTTGGTCTGCGGGCGAATGCAAATCACCTTCTCGAACCAGGACCGCGCTCGGCTCGGTGGGAGACGCTGGAGATACCCCAGTGGCGTGTTGTGGAGTGGACATGATGAGCAGTACTACTAACGATCGTTTGTGATGTAAGTTGAGCAGCAAAATTTAGTTTACCGTAGCCAGAGTAACCAGCCATCGGTGATTGTTAGTGGTCAGACGCATCTTCTGGGCCAATGAACATGAAGGCTGTCTCAACGCGCGCTCGCGCTGATCCCGAAACCACTTCTTCGATCGGAAAAGTCGTCGTTTAGGTAAGCCGCAGTATCTGGCTGGACCAGGACACTGCCAACTTTTTAGGTCCTTTGGTCGCCAGACACTGCGGCTTAGCTAATCTCTGCCTTTCGTGGGTGTTGGTACGCTTTTTTGTCCCGCTGCCCTACGAAAAAACGGCCCGCAGAACTTTCGCTCCACGGACCGTTTTAGTGAGACACATCTCGGGGACTACCAAATTCACATCAGCCGAAGCTTAGCGAACGTAGCTGGTAGCCTGAATGACGCGTCTATTGCTTTGTAGGTATGCACTTGGATCAACGATCGGTGCTGGAGGCATGGGAGCCGCGTCGCCGTGCATGACGGGAGCCGCTACGGGAGAAGATCCGTAGCTGACGCTGCCGCCGCCGCAGGACGAGCAGCCGCTGCTTGCACATCCCGAGTCACAACCAACGACCATCGCATCGCAGCCACGGTTCTTGCGTTGGAACAGCTTGCTCAGCAATCCACCGCAGCTACGTCCGCAGCTAGGAGCCCCACAGGGATCACAAGCCGAGACTTCGCAACCACAGCTGGGAGCTGCACTGCATCCACCATCACAGCTTGAGCTGCCACAGCCGCCACAAGCAGGTGCTGCAATTTCGCAACCACAGCTTGGAGCACCGCAGCCGGTATCACAGCAACCGCCACGGCTACCGATTTTGCCCAGCAATTCCATCAGCGGGCGACGACGTGGCTTGCAGCCAACATCGCAACCGCCGCAGCTAGCGATTTCGCAACCGCAGCTTGGAGCTGCACTGCATGCACCACCACAGGCTGGGGCAGCGATTTCGCAACCACAGCTCGGAGCTGCAGCGCAACCACCGCAATCGGAGATTTCGCATCCACAACTAGGAGCCGCGCCGCAACCGCTGTTGCAGACGCGTCCCTTGAGACGGCTGAGTAGTCCGCCACCACAAGCTGGAGCACATGCGTCGGCGCATCCGCCACCGCAGGCTGGTGCTGCTATTTCACATCCGCAACTTGGTGCTGCCGAGCAACCAGTGTCACAGCAAGCGCTGTCACAACCGGCTCCGCGCATTCCAAGCATGCGATCGAGTAGGCCCCCACCAAAACTTGGGGTACAAAGGCTAGCGCCCAGTACGAGGGATCCCAATAACATGTTTACTTTCATCGAGCCACAACTCCCTAAACGATGAACCTAACTTCTGGCGCGGCCTTCACGGGGGTGCAATTGGCCGAGACCGGTTTCGACGTACGAAGCCGCCGCCGAAATCGCCCTCGTGCCGGGCCGGCAAAGAACAGATCGCAACCCATTAGATTGCTGCCTGTTCAACTTCGTGCTGCCGATGACGGTTTAGCACAGTTGCCGAACTTGCGTTCTGCTCGCGTGCTCCACACTCCAACGGGAAGCCTGGGTCATTTTGCGCCAGTTACCGGATGAGTCATTCCATGGACTCTAATTTCATTGTTATCCGGTCTTGTCCGTCAGCACTCTGGAAACCGTCTTGCGAATCCAGAACACTGCGACAGTAACAGGTATCGGCCCACTTGAAAGTCACGCTTGAGCAGCTCCAAGCTTTTTCGCTGTAGGGAGTTACGGCACACCGGATACCCAATCTGTAACACATTTCCGCTTGTTATCGATTGCACAAAATGGACCGGCGTTAGACTCGCAGGTGATCGTTAAAGCTTAAACGTAGTCCCCGCAAAACATGTTCGTTTGTCCACTTACAATCGCGGTCGCCATCGGTCAAAATCCCCTGCAACCGTTACGCAAGGACAAGTGGCTCTCTTCCGAATAAGCGGATCAGTCCAAAAAGTCTACGCGTTGTGAAGGTACCTCCGCCGACTATGGAGCTCCATTTCACTCATTTCAGGGGGAGGATCACCACAGCACCATGCCTGACAATTCCATTCCAACCCAAATTGAAATCAGCGAACACCGCCAAACAGCTATTCCGAGGGGTTACGAGGTCGTGGATTATCCACAGCTTGCGGGAACCCCCTGTCCCTGTGGCACAGCTAGGCGTGGCCTCATGGACTTGAGTAGTGTTCCATATTCGCTGCATGTGACCGAGATTTCACAGGACGCCCAGGTACACTATCATAAACGGTTAACGGAAACCTATTTTGTCCTTCAGTGCGAAGCAGACGCGGCCATCGAACTGGATGGCGAACTTTTACCGCTCAAACCACACTTGGCAATTGTCATCCATCCTGGCACTAGGCACCGCGCGGTCGGGAAAATGAAAGTATTGATTGTCGCTTCACCCAAATTCGATTCAACCGACGAGTGGTTCGACTGAACGCACTGTTTACTCCTCGTCCACTTTTCTTTTCTCTAGGGTTACCCATCACGATGAAAAAAGAACTGGTAGCGTTATCACTCATCTTGTTCGCATTCTCGACTGGCATGATTCTGACCGCGGCCACCAGCGGCTGCCACGCCCAGAGTGATGGGACAGCCGACAGTGGCACGGACAAAACGCTTGACACTCACTCGGCTCTCTCCACTCCGGACAACCATTCAACTCTTTAGATCCCAATGCCCAAACCACTCGTGCTCGACGTCGGCAACTGCGCTCCTGACCATGCCAGTATCAAAAGAATGCTGCTGGCCAATTTCGACGTTGAAGTCCTACAGTCCCATCAATCCGAAGATACGCTCAGGCTCCTGAGCGAGCGGTCTGTCAAATTGGTGTTGATTAATCGCAAGCTTGACTGCGATTACTCGGACGGCACCGAGATCTTGCGGCAAATCAAGTCCGATGAGCAGTTGGCGGATGTGCCGGTGATGATCGTCACCAATCACGCAGAGCATCAACATGCGGCCCAAGCACTCGGGGCCGAGTACGGTTTTGGCAAGTTGGAATTGCAGAAACCAACCACCCTGGAGCGATTGGCTAAGTTCCTCGCCTAGTTCAGCGGCTCTGCGCTGGAGTCTAGGCTTTAGCCCAATACCACTAAGTATCGAGCGGGAAATAGGTGTCGGGACTATCCGTAGCTGCGGTCGCCAGGCCGCAGGGAGTCTACGTTCTGGCGAACGTAGCTACGACAGTTATTTTCCGAACTATGCCAAGTTAGTGAGTGTATTTGAATTAGCCGCTGGTACAGCGTTCGACAGACAAAAAACCCAAAGACCCAAAGACAGTACTCCAACGAGTTTGCGACCAACCCAAGGAGAATTTCCATGAAGCCCATGTTTGCACTCTGGCTGCTACTCTTGTTGGCCGGGGCGGGTGCGCTATTTGCCCTGCAGGGATGCAGCCCGCTCGAACCGCACGCGGGAACGGCTTACGTCAGCTCTATCGAAGACGACGTACCCGTTGACCATGAACCAATTGACACGGGAGATTCGCCGACCCATACCACAAATAGCCAACCCATACGTCATCGCCCCCGCGATCCTTCGCTCCCTGGTGGCGCAGATTGGTTGAGCAGTTTTGAATTGATCGAGCGCAGTGGCGAAACCATTCACAGTCAAGAACTGCGGGGACAGCCCTACGTGGTCGGCTTCTTCTTCACGCTCTGTCCTTCGATCTGCCTGAATCAGAACGCCAAGGTCAAGGAACTTCAAGATAAATACCTAGGCCAGCCGATTCGTCTGCTTAGCATTTCATGCGATCCGGAGGTCGATCGGCCAGAAGTACTCCGCGAATACGCCCAGCGCTTCGACGCGGATCCCGAGCAGTGGCTGTTTTTGACTGGCGAGATGGACTACATTACTCGTGTGGCTGGCGAAATGTATTTCCTGGCAGCAGAGCGTCGCTTTCACGCGGAGAAATTTGTATTGGTCGATGGGGAAGGGAACAACGTCGGCTTCTACACTTGGTCCGACCCGTTGCAATTCAAAGAGCTTGAACGCGACATCGACAAACTACTGTCTGGCCAAAAAGTAGACCGCGAAACCATCAACGCCAAAACATTCCAGGCCGCTACGCCAAAGTGATCCACTACTTACCACACATCAATGTTACGCTCAACGCCTTGGCAACAATCTTGCTTATTGCAGGCTTTGTATTGATCAAACAGAAACGCGAGCGGGCGCACCGGCAAATGATGCTGGCTACGTTTGGCGTTAACATGATCTTTTTAGTCTGCTATCTGACCTATCACGCCTATGCGGGGAGCAAACCGTTCCCAACCGATCCGCAAGTAGCCCCGACCTTCATCCGCTATACTTATTATGTGGTGCTATTGACACATGTGGTGTTAGCGGCCGTGGTACCGCTATTGGCGATCGGGAGCATCTATCTCGGCTTGACCGATCAGCGTGATCGGCATCGTCGACTGTCCGTCATCACGTGGCCCATTTGGTTGTATGTTTCGATTACTGGCATCGTCGTCTACTTAATGCTCTATCAGATCTATGTCCCCAGCCCAATCACTGGTTAGCGCTACTACCATCGTTTGGGCATTCGTACGCATTGCGTGGTGTCTGCTAACTATCAGCCTGACGCTGGTCATTTACCGCCGCACGACAGCCCAGGAGATCTCCGCCGCGCCCCCTGCGCAGTTGGCACTCCCGTCGGAGCGATTGATGATGGAGCAAGCTCGCGAACTGAGCCAAGCCGGAGAGATCGACGAAGCGCTGCAGCTGCTCGAGAAGTTGTTTGATGAAGCCGAGCAGCGCCTCGTCGTCACCGGTCAACAGCAAAGCGCGGCCACGCTCAAAACGCAGCGCTATGTGCCATTGGCAGAGTGGGTTCGGCAGCGGACCCGCACCTTATTGGAACAGTTCCCCGATGCGGCCAGCACACTCAACTCGCGACACCAACCACAAGCCACGCTTGCGCTGGCGCAGTTGCAAATGAGCAAAGACCCCATAGCGGCACTAACCTTGGCACGGCGCTACGGGGCGACCGAAGTGGGACGTCCACTACAATTGCTGCTGTGCGATTTGTATTTGGAAAACGGCTGGGGTTTGGCGGCCAGCCAAGCGGCGCAATTATTGTCGGCAGATGCGCGAGTCGAGTTGGTCGGCTTGGAAAGTAGAGCCGCATCGAACAGCAGTAATCCCGCCCAGCACGATACTGCAGCGGGGACACTGGCTGCGCCCTATGCCTGGCAACAACTCAGCGCGAAACAACCGCAGCAGACACCCGAACAGCGCGATCAATTGTGGCAGGAACTATTCGTCAACGAGACCACTCCCTCCGCAATTGACCAGTTGATCGAAGTTGCCAAACGACTGTTGATCGCCGCCGCCATGAACCCAGAAGCGCTCGACGGCCAAGCCACGCAAGCTTGGTCAGAGCAGTTAGCGATGCACCTCCCCTCAACCGCTAGCGCAGAGTTGAAACTACTGCTGTCACAAATCAAATCTTGGTCGCCGCAAAACGATCAGCTAGCCAACCCTCAGGAGATTTCGTTTGTCGAATGGCCCGCGTGGTCGCGAACATTGGAAAAATACTCTGCCAGCAGTGATCGCGTGGCCGCCAGTAAACCTCGAGTGGCGGAGACCGAACGTGGCACGCTACCTTACTTTCCCACCGTCCAGAATGGCCGGGTGTTTGTCAACGAACTGACGCAGATTGTGGCCTACGATCTACAGACGGGAGAGTCCTGGCCCGACAGCCGCACATCTCTACCATTGTTCGATAGTCACATTTCGTCCGCCGCCTTTTTACCCTTAGGTTATCCGATGATCGGCGTCCCACGTGGCTCGCTCGAGATCTTAGGTGAGTCGCTATATGCGCGCTTGGGAAGTCCCATCACTGGTCGCGTCAACCTGCGGCCAAACGCAAGCGGCGACTCGGCCAGTTATCTGATAGGACTCGATCTCAGCAGACAAGCTAGCGTGTTGCGTGGCTTTCCACTGCACTTAACCCCGCCCGAATTCAACAATGCTGAATTTGATGGTCCGCCGGTGGCTTGGGGTGAGATGCTGCTAGTGGCCGTGGCGGAGCGCGATCATGTTGGTTTGCGGCGCGGCGTCGCGGCCTTTCATCGCGTCAGTGGTCAACTGCTTTGGAAGTCAGGCACACTGGCGGCTGGAGCGGTACCCGGTGCCGAGCGCGCTAATCTGCTTGCCTATCAGCAATTGACCCTGGCTGGTGGAAGGCTCTACTACAACACGAACTTGGGAAGCATAGCCTGCCTTGATCCGTTGACCGGCGCGACCCAATGGCTGGTTCAATACTCAACGCCGCCGGACGACAAACAGTTCCCCAAACCCAATCGCTATCGTTATCGCGATTTGACACCCTGCCAGTTGTCGGCCGGACTGGTCTATTGTGCCCCTCAAGACGCCCCCGAGATTTTTGCGCTCGACGCACTCACGGGCGAGCTCGTATGGTCAACCGACGACACCGCCGTGGCCGACGTCGTGCATCTACTGGGGACGCACGCTGATAGCTTGCTGGTCAGTGGTGATCGGCTACTGTGGCTCGACAAACGGACTGGTGCAATACAAGGTCGCTTCCCAGCCAGCACGACTCCTATCCCGGCCGGTGCCTTACCCAGTCCCCGTGGCTTGGGACGTGGCGTAATTCAGGGAAACAGCATCTATTGGCCAACCGCAGGTGAGATTTTGGTGTTCCCCGCTAGTCCGCCAGCCAATTCCGCGTGGAGTGATTTGCCCCTCATGATCGCTCGCCTGCCGGTCCAGCCCGGTGGTTCGGCTGGAGTGAATGTAATATTGGTTGACAACACCCTCTTGGTCGCCAGCCCCAGTCGCTTGATGGCCTTCCCCAGCCGATCGCAATAAGACAGTTCTCATGTTGGTGCTCAGAGAATTCGGTTGGCCTGGGCGACAAACGGCTGAATTGATTTGCAAGGTGATTTTCGGTGATACAATATGGTTTGCTACGCTTTATCGTTTCCGTTGCGAGCGGCGGCTGATCCTGAAGAATGGCTTGCTCGTAAGCGGTAACGACGTGAACCACAATCATGCAGAGGCAACAATACGGTGAAGCCAGTGCAACGAACTAGCTCCGGTTTGCGCATTGCATCTTCGCCAGTGACCGCAAGTTCATTCTTGGTTTTTGTGATCGCGATATTGAGCATTGCCGACGCACAGGAAAATTCACCACCGCTGCTCAAGGTGCGTGTCTCAAGCACTGCCAACTCGTTTACTTTGAGTGATTCAGGCAAGGTTTTCGTCCCCTGGGGTTTCAACTACCTCGGCGAGTTCGGCAAGTTGACTGAGGAGTCGTGGCATCACGACTGGGAGCGCGTCGAGCGAGACTTTCAAGGCATGCAACAACTTGGCGCGAACGTTGTGCGCATCCATCTTCAGTTTGGCACCTACATGAAAAGTCCCGACGAGTTCGATTCGCGACAACTCGAGCGTTTGAAAAAACTGCTCGACCTCGCACAACAACTCCGTTTGTATCTGGATATCACTGGGCTGAGTTGTTATCGCCTGGAACAGATCCCCGCTTGGTACGACGCGCTCGATGAAGCACAACGCTGGGAAACGCAAGCCCAGTGGTGGAAGACGATCGCCCAAACTTGCGCTGGCCATCCCGCAGTGTTTTGTTACGATCTGATGAACGAGCCGATTGTGGGGGGACCAGCCAAAGAAGGGGAACCACCCTGGGTCGGTGGCGAACTGGGAGGACTTTACTTTGTGCAACGCATCTCGCAAGACCCGCGTGGTCGCACCAGCCACGACATCGCGGCGGCTTGGGTGGCGCTGTTGACCGCAGCGATTCGCGAGCAGGATGCCGAAACACCTATCACCGTCGGTGTTATCCCGTGGGCGTTGGTCTGGCCCAATGCGAAACCGTTGTTCTACTCCCCCGCCGTCGCTCAACACCTCGACTTCGTCAGTATTCATGCTTATCCACAGAAGGACCAGGTGGATAAGGCCATTACCGCGCTGGCCGTGTACGATATCGGTAAGCCACTGGTCGTGGAAGAAACGTTTCCATTGAGTTGCACGCTCGAGGAACTAGATCGCTTTATCGATGGAGGCCAGGAGCGCGTCGATGGTTGGATCAGTCATTACTTCGGCTACACAATCGAAGAGCACCTGGCAGGGGCCGAACCGTTGGGTGC
>JBGSJT010000720.1:0-3962 GCA_041741715.1 Pirellulaceae bacterium
ATCCCAAACAGCCCCCATTTCGAATCAATTTGCATTTTTCACTTCTCATTTTAACTTTTTCAATAGGCGTCGCATCGTGCAGGAAATGACTTTCGCTACGGATAACGCGAATCGGACAGTTATTTCCCGCTCGATGCTTAGCCATCAACACTAGCGACGCAGTGCCTTGGGGAGGTCGCTTGGAAGTGGAGACAAGCGAACCAGTCAGGCTGGCATCGAAGTATTGGAATTTAACTTAATTCGGTTTCGTACCCCAAAGGCATGGGATTTGCTCCACTGATCCGCTTAGAAGTAAGAAGAAGCTATGATCGCAATCGCGTTAGGTGACTCCCATGCAGCAAAATGCAAATACTGGTCAGGCTCGCATTGATATTGATGAAGCCGCAGCCCTGGCAGCACTGGACGGCGATCGCGACCTGTTGTGCGACCTTGCGTCGATGTTCATTGAAGATGCACCAATTGTTGTCGCGGAGCTCCGCACAGCGGTGCAGGCCGATCAAGCGGCTGAGGTTCGCCGAAACGTGCACTCGTTGAAGGGCCTGCTGTCGACATTCTACGCTTCGACAGCTCGGGATTTGGCAGAGCGTTTTGAGCAGGAGGCCGCCTCTCAGCGACTCGACACACTGAAATCTCATGGCTGCGACGACCTGGAGAACGCGGTTGTGTCAGTGATTGAGGTGCTCAAGACCCGTGGATTGGTGAAATGATCGAGTACCATCGTGTCTAGAAATCGCAACGGTCAAGTCGGCTGTAATTTACTCCCCCATCGTTCTAGCACTTCGAGCATGTGCTTTCGAAACTGCTGGCCCAATGCGTGTGCCCTTGTAGCCCGGATTATTCATGAGTGCCTATACCGAGGTATTTCTCACCCTCCCGTATGCGGGAGGGTCGCGAGTAATGCGAGCGGGCGACTCCCCCGCAGGGGAGTACGCGAGTAATCCGGGTTGTAACGGCGGCTATGCAAGTGTCGCTGGAGTTGTCGCGATTGGACGTTTTTCGATCATCTTGCATCGTCAGACGACAGTTGTTGCTCGCTCAGCGATCTCACATCCCTTCTACGCGGCAGCGCGTCATTTGTGTTCATCGTTGATCGAAGACTCAGAATTAAGACAGCCTGTTCGCTAGTGTGTTGTGCGAGTGTTCTCCGGTAGCGCGAATCGATCGTTGATAGTTTTATCATCGCCGTGGAAGCCTTTTTCACTCGCCCATCGGCTCCGGCTCGAATCTGGCACACGCTTTGCCACATTCACTATACGTCAGCGCCGTACATTGTGTCGGTTGACGAAACAGAACAACTCAGGAAGCAGGGAGTCGACGATGATTTCGAAAGAACGTTTGCGGGGAAATTGGAATAGTCTCGTGGGGGCAGTCAAGGAGAAGTTTGGGGAGATCTCTGGAGATGACCTCAAACGCGTAGAAGGGAATATCGAACAGCTCGTTGGTCTGATTCAGCGCAAAACTGGTCAGAGCCGCGAACAGATTGAAGCGTTTGTTGGAGACTGCTGCGACTCGACTGCTTCTACAGTTGACCGGCTGTCCGAAACTGCTTCTGAATACGCAGGCGTGGCCGGCGAGGCGATCCGAGATGGATACGACCGCGTCGCTGCAGAAGCGCAGCGCGGATACGACTATACAGTTGGATCGATGAAACGACGTCCTGTCGAGTCGATGGCGATGGCGGTTGGAGTGGGGCTACTCGCCGGACTGGTGCTTGGCATTTCCATCGCTTCGTCGAACAGGCGATAAGCCATGATGTCGCAAGGCGGTGCCAACGCACCGGACGGAGATGAGCTCATTGCTCGCATGAATTCAATACGTAACGTGAGTGAATTCCACGTTGCGGAATTGCACGAAGAGGCGCAGCGGTTGGCCGATTGGAGAGAGCATGTGCGAGCTCAACCGCTCCTGGCGGTCGGTTTGGCCACGGCTGCCGGATTTGCGATTACCCTGCGCGGAGCATCCAGCGCACGTCAAACGCAGAGTCTGCACGCGGCCGGCGGACCTCCTACCAAGGCGACTGCGGCAGCCGGGGTGGCTGTCGGAATAACGGCACTGGTCGGGTCGATCGCATCTTCGGCCCTCCGTGCTTACGCAACCAAACTAGTGAATAACTTGATTGAGGGGAGGGACGATGGACAGCGCGACGCTACAAAAGCAGCATCTGAACGGTAAGAATTCTGAGGGCGAAGGCAGACGACGCTCGTCGACGCCGACACCGACGCAATTGCTCGATGCGACGGACGGGCAACCTTTGGTGAGTGCGGCCTTGGTGAGTGCGGCCAGAAGCTTAATTGTTGAACGGCCTGGTACGTGTTTGATTGCGGGCGTCGTAGTAGGAGGTATCCTCGGATGGTTGACTTCGAAGCTCAGGTAAACGGCAGTCACAAGCGACAGAATCCTGTCTCGGCCTTTGCGAGCCAAGCGGCTAATATCGCTGGCGACATGTTGGAATTGGCAGAGCTACAGGCAAAGCTGGTAAAAGCTGACGCTTCAAAAACGATTCAGCGGGCGATTCCAGCGTTGGTCGTGGTTGTGCTAAGTGGCTGCGGTGTGATCGCTTGCCTACCTGTGTTAGTGTTTGGATTGGCTGCGTTGCTGGATGCGCAGACTCAGTTGAATGCGTGGCAATCGCAGCTCATTGTGGCTGGGGTGGGCACGCTGTCAGCAGCGACCTGTGTGGTCTTCGCCTCACGCAGACTCCTCAATAGTTTCGGTCAGTTCAAACGCTCGACGGATGAGCTAGCCAATAATTTCGCCTGGGCCAAGTGCGTTGTGCGGTCAGGTAGATCGACGAGTTAATCAAGTTTCAATCGGTATAGTAATTTCAACATTTTGGTAAAAGGGAGAACGGCATGTCTCAATCTTCACCTACACAACGTTCCACCGTGGGCGGCAACAGTCCGCAGAGCGCAGCACGGGAAGTGCAATCACGCCAGGAGTGTGAGATGGGGGAATGCGAAGATTTTCAAGCGCTCGTCGATGAAGTCACCACATCCGTGACGCGTTACTGTCGGCAGCGACCGACCGCAGCCGCGCTTAGTATTTTCGCGCTGGGATTTTTCGTGGGTTGGAAGATCAAGCCTTGGTAGCACGCGGCTCATGGGCTTTGAAGCTGCCGATGAAATGAACGCCGGTTGTCGTGTTATCTGTACGAAACCCATCACTTGGACGACTTGCTGGCCGATGTTGCACGGCTCGGAAACGACACATCAAGCTAAAGTGTCGACTAGTGCTGCTTCGGCCGTTCTGATGACTGGGGCGCTCCGTTCATACAACACACTTTCGAGACCAATATGGCGCGAAGCACAGCCGTAGTCACCTTGGTTCCTCAAGAGGGATTCGCGCAGGCGCGTTTCCTGTGCCGCTCGATCGGCAGCGAGGGGTATCAAGGCCCGCTAATTGTGGCTTGCCTCGGTAAATTCAAACACTACGATCGGCTGTTCGTCAAGTTTCGTAAGTCGGGAGCGACGAGTGTGACCACAACTTTTGCACAAACCTGTTCCAAATTGAATTCCGTGGTTCGGCACGCAACGCACAAGCCGACAATGCGGCCACCTCGTTTTTTGCGGCCTCCGGCTGTAAACTCGTCGACTTCATTGATAGGCTTAAATGGTGACAAAAAAGCACCTACTATCAAGGCGAATTAATCTTAGAGTATAACAGCGTCGCTGGCATTTAGTTGCCGAGTCAAACTCCCAGGTGAACGCCACTTGCTAGATCGCAACACTGCCCTAGACAAGAACCGGAATTTTACCGCTAATTGGACAGCGCCACTTTGCGTTGGAGTCCAGGCTTTAGCCGCTTTTTTCACGCTCGACATACAAAGTAAACATTCGCCGAAGGTGTGGGGAGTAGTATAGCGATCTAGCGACGGGAGGCGAAATATTCTAATTGCGGGGCATGATGAATGCTTCGCTGCTTGAACCGATTTCCCTGGCTGAACAAGTACGTTCGCTGATAGC
>JBGSJT010000721.1:0-19490 GCA_041741715.1 Pirellulaceae bacterium
AAATGAACATCTTGCGATCCTGCTGACCCACGGTCTCAAGTACCAAGGCCTATTCGATCTACAAGATGTTTGGAAGCGTTTGTTTCCGTTCCAGATTCTACTAAACTTGCTAGAATCATGGGCCGTTGCTAGATACTAGGCTTATTTGATTTACTTTTGCCACTGGATCGACAACAAAGAGGCCTGACCCCTTTGATGTGATGACCCCTTTGATGTGATGACCCCTTTGATGTGATGACCCCTTTGATGTGACCCAGGCCAGCTCCGCTCACCAAAGCCCACGGCTAGCGTCTGAGGTTCACGAATGCACTACCACACAAGTTGGCGTGGGCCACTTACTCTAACCCGAACAGGCCGACAGGTGGAATGAGCTCGCCCCCCAAATAACCGAGTCGCGAGGTAGGTAGAAAGCGGGGTTCGAAGTTGAAGTTGAAGGAGACGTTATCGCGACCGCTGTCGACGTTCACTCCCACGCGCACCAAGGCCGTTTCTCCAACGCGCGTGAGCGCGATATTTTGACCTATCGAGCCGGTGCGACCAAAGTCAAACGCCGCACCACCACTGACGATCCATTTTTCGTTTAAACGATAGTTGCCATAGCCATTAAGAATGTTGGCGCTGATTGGACCTTCCAGCGAGAGCATGCCGATGTAGGCGTCGCCGCGACCAGGGCGACTGATCTGCGCCCCCGCCGAGACCGTCTTCAAACCTTGTGAGAAGACATCGAAGTAACCATCCGACAACAGCGTCAGTCGATCGCCGATATGATAGCGGAAGTCGTAGTTGATCGCGCCGATGTCCTCGCCGAAGTTATCGCGTTCGGCTTGGGGGTAAAAAATGAAATCGGTGTCAAAGGAGATTAGATCGACGATTCGCTCCTGGCCTGGTAGTCCGCGTTTTGTCTGCCAACGTTGATTGAGTCCGAAGCGAGCTTGGGTCATGTCGTCGGCGATGGCCCGCGAGCCGGCTGTCACCCAGCGCTGCATGCCATTGCGGAGCGCGTAGTTGCGTTCATCGAAGCGAGCGGGGAGTGCGCCTCCAAAGGTATTGAAGATAAACCGTCGCCGAAAATGCTCTTGCGAATTGTCGTCCAGTGGATCGTACAGTGGGAAGAGGCTCATGTCCTGGTTGGCGTCGGCATAGAATAGATCCGATTCCAAAGTAACTTTGTGCGCGAGACCACGTAGATCGAACAAACGATTCTCGACGTTCGGATAGACCCGCCAAAATGGTAGCGACGTTCGCAAA
Organism: Pirellulaceae bacterium; assembly: GCA_041741715.1. GTDB lineage: Bacteria > Planctomycetota > Planctomycetia > Pirellulales > Pirellulaceae > Aureliella. The sequence continues at coordinate 1,249 of JBGSJT010000721.1, forward strand.
CCGGCTTGTCCCACCAGCCGCGTTTGATCTTCTTGATTGATATCCTCTTTCCAGAAACCAGCTTCGCCCGAGAGATAAGGGACTAAGTCCCAAGCTCCCAGCGAGACAGGTAGACTCAGTTCCTGGCGCGTGGTGGCGACCAAGCCTTCGCTATCGCTTTCCCAAGGTAACAGTGCGAACTTGGCCGCTTCGGCAGGAGCCAGGGGCGTTGAGGCGGTGCGTTGGTGCAAGTAGCCGACACTCGAATAGGCACTATACGAGAAACGCTCGCCAAACAAATCTTGACCTAACAGGTAGTGATCCACCTTCGGCAGCGACTCGGTCTCGGTGAAAAAATCGTTGACCCGCGCATTGCCTGAGATATCCAACATGCGATTGCCGTTGTAGCGTCGCAAGCGCAGACCACTAGAGAAGTCCTTTTCGGTATCCCACTCATTTTCAAAGTACTGTTCGAGAAAATTGCGATCGCTGATGTAGCCACTCTCCGCCATCAACTCGACATTGGGAGACAGAAACAGACGATTGCGTCCCAGAATCCGACCACGGATACTTTCCTCTGGTGGCAGGTTGAAGCGATCCGTGCCAAGGACGTCTAGCCCCGTATCGTTGATGAACCAAGCATCGGTGAAACCCGTGCCTGGGGCGCCAAAGAACCAAGTCGGACGCTGGTATTCGAAGCGTGCACCCACCGCTGGTCCACGTTCGGATAGATAGTCGAGCGAACCCATGAGGCTGGTCCCCTCTGGCCCCTGAATACCTAGTGCTTGGTAGATATTCCAATCGGTGTAGACCTGAGTTCCGAAGATTCGATCGCTTTTGAATTTAATGCTACTGAGATAAAAGCTCGGATCGGCCAAGTTGGTACCGAAGGTGGGCCAATAAAAAATTGGTACTCCCCCCAAGTAAACAAAATTGTTGCGGGCTTCGGCGCGCATGTTCGTACCGCGCGCGGCATCGGTGGGAGCGTAGACCGACAGATCTGTTTCGTCGCGATTGTCCGTCAAACTGACTTCGTCCGATTGCAACCAATAGCGTGGCACGCCAAGTCGGCTGCTGGTAATCGCAGCACCGTAGGCGGTAAAGTTCTGTCGATCTTGTTGCCGTAGTACATCTGCTTTCAGTCGCAACAGCCCCTGGTATTGCGGGACGGGTGTCAGGATTTCGGCGTCCAGCACCATCCCATACTCGCTCGAAACGTTGTAGTACATGCGGTCGGCATAGATGACTCGATTGCCTTGATTGAACACGATGTTGCCGTCCAGATACAACTCCAGCGGTCGATCGGGGGTCGATTGTCCAAAGCTATTGGCGTCTGAGCCACGACGCCAAACGACGGCATTGTCGGCCTCCAGCGAAACCGTCCCTACTTCCAGCACTGAGCCGTTCGACTGCGTCATTTGCGCGCCACTGACGACTAGCTTGAATCCGCCGGTGATTTGCCAGACCATCTCACCAGTTAGCGCATCGGGTGTCCCCGTGATGTTCTGTCGCGAACTACCACTGCGCGGTAGGAACTGAACGCTCTTGGCTTGCAAAGGATTGGGGATTGCGGGCTGTCGGACTACTTGTGTCGCGGGAGCCGGAAAGACAGGTGAGGCAAATGTCGGAGTTGGCGTGAATCCGGCGGCGGGATAGGGGGTCCCACCATTTTCTGGAATCACTAGCCCGCTGGATGGCAGCAGGTCGCTATTGGCCGTACTCCCTGAAGCGGTGCCGTTCCATGGAACCGCGCCGGGAACCTGTGGTACTTGAGTGATTGTGGGGGCCGGGGCCGACGGAGTGGGGAGCAACCCAAAGCCGCCGCTGTTGGAAGCTGCTCCACCCAGCAATGGAGGAGCTTGAATGTTACCGACGGAATCGCTGGCCGCGCCGGAGAATGTCGGCCCACTAGGGAGTTGGGTGAACTGCGCTAACTGTACAGCACCGCTGGGTTCACGCGACCAATCGAGATTGGGAATATCGTGTCGTCGAAAGCGCTGGATACTCTCGGGATATTTGACTGGATGAACACTGAATAGTCGTCCCATCCAACGATTGTCTTGCAAGCCATGACCCTGTCCCCAATCGGCGCTGGCCGAGCCGTTGAGGTATACGATGACCTTGCCCGGATGCTCTTGCCCCTCGCTACTGCGTTCCAACCACAGAATGATTTCATCGGCCGACGCGCGAAACTCACCTTGTTGCAGTTGGCAGTTCCCTTCAAAGGCCAACACATCGTAGGCACCGCGCGATTCGTGTGCCACGCGCTCCGCATTGACTTCGATGGGAAACTGCGGCTGAATTTGCGGATGAGCTAAATCGTTGGCCACAGCCAGCGAGCCAACGGTGAGCGTTAACCATACCAGTCCGCGACAGATCGCGACAAGCAGTTTTCGCTTTACCAAGCGCGCACGGAGGCCCCTTCGCTGTGGGCGAACTATTGTGCGATCGGTGGATTGGCGAACGATGCCAGTCACCTGGTGGCCTTAGTAGGGAACATCAAAGGGTTGATTCACTTGCTTATAGGAAAGGCAAGCACATCAGGCCAAGAGCAATCAACGCAACCCAGTTTGCCACAGTATCAGCTCGACGCACTAATATGTTTGGCCGAAAAATGAGCTTTCAGCCAAGATTGGCTCAAGAATTGGTCTATGCCTGTGCGCTGATGGTAACGTAGACTCCGCACGCCACTCTCGGAATCTCGTTGGACGAGTTCAACTGGTTGACCCAAATTGCGGGCTGGCATAGTGAATGGGAGGGAACTGGCAGACGTGCAGAGTGTGGCCGCTTTGCTCACTGCTGGAAAACTTGATAGGTCGGTTCGGTGGGTTGGAGGATCCGCCGAGCATCACGGCTGTCAAGGATTGTGGAAGGATCCAGTTTCAACACCTAGTCAATCGCGCTCGATGGTTTGCTTCAATCGCATGGTTGAGCTGGCGCTAGAGTTCGCAAGTTGACGAGCAACTAACAGGAGTTTCGAGCATGGATGCTCGTTCGTTCCGCCCATTGTTGGGCGTGGCCATGGTGTCGTTATTGTTGCTGAGTACCTCGGCCTCGGCGCAGTTTGGGCGTCGACAACAGTCTACCGCACACAGTCAGAACTTTATCGTTTTCGCCTCATCGCCTCAGTGGGCCACGCAAGTGGCTGAGATGGCGGAGCTTAATCGCCGCAACTTGGCTGTGCATTGGTTGGGGCAGGAACTACCACCCTGGTCCGAACGCGTGCCGATTCATGTCGAAGCGGGGGAGCACTTGGGGGCTGGTGGCGAAACACGCTTTACCCTGCTCGGCGGTGATCGCGTCGGGCAATGGATGATGAGCGTTTCTGGAACCCAAGAACGCATCCTCGATAGCGTGCTGCCTCACGAAATAACGCACACTATTTTCGCAACCCACTTTGCTCCGCTTGGTAAGTATGTACCGCGCTGGGCCGACGAAGGTGCCTGCACCACGGTCGAACACGCCTCGGAGAAAAAGAAGCATCAAGATCATTTGCAGGTCTTCCTGAAGACTCGTCGTGGCTTGGCCTTCAATCAAATGTTCAACCTAAAAGAATATCCAGCCGATATCATGCCGCTCTACGCGCAGGGGCATTCGGCCGTTCAGTTCCTAATCGCACAAGGTGGTCCGCAAAAGTTTGTTAAATTCCTCGAAGCGGGTATGCGCAGCGAATCGTGGAACACCTCTCTCCAGCAGTTTTACGACTACGATTCGATTGGACAATTCCAAACGCTCTGGAACCAGTGGCTCGTCGATGGCAGCCCCGAAAGCCTACTTGCCTACGCGCCAGGTTTGCAGCGTGCCGCAGCTAGCAGCAGCGTAGCACTAGTCTCCAATACGACTCCGGCGATGAATCAATTCGAACCAGCCCGCGATCCACGTTCCATTGATGCCCAAGTGCCTCCGGAAAAGCTTTCAGCCAATCTGGCATCGAGCACGCAGTCGCTCGCGCATGCACAACTGCCAGCGCTCGGCAACGAGAGCTGGTATAAGCGACGTTTACGCGAGGTGACAGGTGAAGAGCCACCCTTCTCAGGCCAACCAGCGGGCAACTTTTCAGCACAAACCGAACCACTGAACGCTTCGCAAGGGAATGGTTGGGGAGCCGATCAATCACCGCCGCCACGCCAACAATCTGTCGGTCGCAGCATGGCTCCACAGTCCGCCGGGATTCAAGTTCTTGACTGGGGTAATTCGGAACCGGTCCCCGGGATTCAGCCCAATCTACGCTACTTAGCTCCACCCAGCGGCATGGTCCCCATCTATCGTTAGTGGTCAAAGGTCGAATACCTTCTGAGTAAACATCAGGCGCTAGTGCTAGGAGACTTAAGTTCCGTCCGGTTTGTGTTCTACATCCTAGCCGCCAGTTGTTGACGGATTGCTATTGCAAGCAGTTGTGCTTGCGCGCCGCAGAGAACGGACGGAACGTTAAGTTTTTTGCCCTAGTGCGATAGCGACTTCCATAATTGGACCAACGGCTTTAGATCTTCGCTCTGCGGTTTCCAGTCGGCAAACATGAGTTGATCGAGCATGTTTGCGGCGGTGGCCGCGTGTGGGCCGACGCTAGGGAGTGTGTTCGTCAATTGTCGCGCAAACTCGGCGGCTGTTTGTTGATTTTGTCGCGGTGCGCCATGTTCGGCTCCCCAAGCTTCCAGGGCCGCGAAGGAATGTTCGATCACTTGTGTTGGCGTCCAATGGTTCATCTGGGAGGTAAACGGATTGGCGAACGAACTGAACGGCCGCCGAGCTCTCGAGGATTCGGACTTGGCGACCTCTTCTTCCGCCGTTTGTTCAGCCGATTTGGGGCGACGTCCGAATAGAGACGCCAGCAACACACACAGCTCGCGCCACAGTCGCGCAATCTCTGCGGGATGAGTCAAGGCATAGATTAATACAATCCCCGCCAACACCGCGATCGTCAGCCACTTGAACAACTCCCCCAACGATCCGAACTGAGAAAGTAGTTGCGATACTGGGTTGTTGGCTGATGAACTTGAATTTGAGTTCGAACTATTCTCACTCATTTTTTCTTCCGACCGATTGTTTTCTGGTCCCTCCCGTACGTCAGGCTTTCTTGCCTGACCTTCGTCCCGTACGTCAGGCTTTCTTGCCTGACCTTCGTCCCCACTTTGTTTTTCCCCTGAATTATTCTCAGTCTTTCCCTGTTTCGATTCCGTCTGCTTTCCATCACCTTGTCCCTGTGGTGGTGCATTATCCCCTGCATTTTTACTCGCTTGCGGTTTCCCTTTTCCATCGGCTCGGGGGGGACCGTCGGCGGGCGCATCGCCATCATCGCCAGACTCCGGCTGAGCGCGGCTGGCATCGGCATTGGCCTGATTCTCGGAACCTTCCTCTCCCCAGCCCCGGCTGCTGGTCCCTAGTCCATCGGGAGATTGAAAGATGCTCGGCAGACCAACGAGCCCCAAGCTGCGTCCGGGGAGTGGGAGCACCCAACACACACACAGGATCAGCACGGCACCGCCAATTCCCAGAGTCAGCCACTGGAGGCTCATCTCCTCTGGCATGGCGACGCCACGCTGCCGCAAGTAGCGCCGCATGCCGACTAGCGATGTCAGCACCAACAAGCTGAGAGCGCAAGCCAAATAGCTGACCAGAAACGCAAACGCCCAAACCCGTTGCCCAGCGTCGGGAATGGCCAACTCCCCGAGCCCAAACAGCGGGAATGCCAACAGCGCGAAGTACAGTACCCAGATACCTGGATTGTGTTTACGTTTTTTCTTCCTCTTTTTGTTTTCCTCAGTATCGCCATCACCTCGGCTCGGTTTGGGACGTTTCGCTAGTTCACTTTCTCGTACGAATATTGAGTCCGATTTGAGAAGCCCCAACGACTGCAACAATCCCTGTTGCAAACTGCGTTCGCGTTCGGAGATCATCGTGCAATCGAAGGTGATCCGATCGGACAAAAACCACGTGATGGCCAGCAGCGCGATATTGATCAACCAGCTAAGTGGGGCTAGGGGGCCGCTAATGGTGACGAACCGCAGGATGGCAAGGATCGAGACGAAAGCCAGGGGAAAACTGAAAGCATTGGCATAGGCTCGGCCACTGTCGATGGCGATTCTCGCGACTAACACGGTGGCCGCTGTGTAGAGTCCGAAAATGTACATTAGCCGGCTATCGTACTGACCGCGATAGAAGGCGATGATCAGAAAAAAAACCAAGCTCCCGACCATGCCAATGATCAGCGCCGTCGAAACAGCCACCGCCGCCGCATCAAGTGCCGTGGCAGTCAACCTGATGGGTGACGCCCCAGCGGTTGTGCCTGATAGGTTGGCAGGCTGAGTTGGTTTGAATTGCCTCACCTATCATCTCCAGAGAATTTGCGCAGCCGGCGAGAATTGGTTGGACAGCACTGTCGAACCTAAACATTGTAACGCACAACTTACAAAGTGAGGCGATTCGACGCCAAGCAGTCTATAGTACGCGAGCGCTTCATCTTTTCGCCGCACATTTTTTTGTCGGAAAAAGAACGAGCGGCTGAGATCTCTGATTTCAACGCATTCCAGAAATGTCCACAAGTGCATTGGACCGACACGCAGGGCCGACAAAAAGATGTGCGGCAGAAAGATAATACTAGTTGGACTGCACCGTTATCGGAATAACCAACGTGTGTGAAGCTGGCGAGAGACAAGTAGAATCGCTGCAGGCTTGGTACTGAAAACTACATCGTACTTCCAATTTTCCAGGCGGGGCGAGCGGATTGACTAGCAGTGGCACCATGAAACGCACATCCTGCGCATACGTTCCTACCTGTCCCAGCGGCGTTTGCTTGGCCTTAGCATTTGGCAATTGCCACGGGGATTGCTGAGTTACACCGGAAGGGAGTTTCAATTCCAAACGCGTGGGGACTCCGATCTCCTCTGTTCCATCCGCAGCATAGATGTACCAGGGCGGTAATGTTTTGCAGCGAACGACCAGCAAAATACTCTCTCCGGCGGCCACTTTGGTGCGGTCCACGGCTCCCCCGAGCGTTACCGGTTTATCCGCCGATGGTGCCTCGACGGGGATGTCGATGGTTAGTGGATTAGCTTCCCCAGCATACTTACTGGATCCTCCGAGTTCGCCGCGAACCAACGAAAAGGGTTTGCCGAGCCAGCCGCAACCGGGGAGAAGACTCCAGCCAACGCAAACAGCGATGAGTACTATGCCACGCATTTGTTTCCTACCTTATTAAATCGCATCGGCTCATACGCGGCATTGTCCAAACTGCACGGTCCCACGTCAATAAACGTTTTTTGCTAGCAGCCCCCGAAAATCGACTGCTTCGCACCTCTTTTTGGGTTAAACTTCAAGCCGTATTACCACCGGCCCCAGAATTTACTTCTTCGAGGAGCAGCATGTTGCCACTAAAATCAGTTGCCAACTTTTCCTGTCTACTATTGCTCTTAACTTTGTCTGCGACCGCAACTGCGGTCAGCCCAGCACAGGAAGTAACTGCCAATCGAAAAATTGTCTTGGTTGCCGGCGAAACGGCAAAAGTCGACAAACTAGGGCATCATGATTACTTGGCGGGGTGCCGAGCGCTCGAGGTTTTTCTCAAGCAAACGCCCGGCGTTGAAGTGGTGCAAGTCACCGAGGGTTGGCCCGGTGACGAGAGCGTTTTGGAAAGTGCGGACGCGATCGTGTTCTACACCGACGGTGGAGGCAAACAAGAATTCTTATCGACCCCGGAGCGGTTAAGTAAAGTCCAATCGATGATCGACTCAGGTGTCGGCTTGGTGATGCTCCATCAAGCGGTTGACTACCCAGACGAAGTTGGTGCGCAAGCCAAAAGTTGGCTCGGCGGTGTTTACTTGACCGGCCCGTCGGCGCGTGGCCACTGGGATAGCAAGCACGTCGATTTCCCCAATCATCCCATTGCACGTGGTGTCACACCGTGGGAGATCAATGACGGCTGGTTAAACTCATTGGTGTTCGTCGACCAGATGCAAGGGATCACTCCGCTGGTTTGGTCAGGCAAGGAGTACGCCGGTAGTCGCGCCGGTCTGGATGGCGATATCGTGGGTTGGGCTTATGAGCGACCGTCGCAGCAACCAGTCAAACGACTGGGGCGTTCGTTCGCCTTCACAGGGCTCGATGCCCACGCAGCTTGGTCACTCCCTGGCATGCGGCAGTTGGTGGTCAATGGTGTGTTGTGGACGGCGGGCGCGGAGATCCCCGCTGAGGGAGCTCCATGTCAAATCGAAGAAGAAGCGTTGGCCGCATTGCAAACGCCGCGACAACCCAAGCCGGCTGCTACTTTCCAGCCGCCCAAGTAACACCACGCGTGATCAACGCCTGAGGGCCACTGGGGGCTTCGGGATGAGGACTGAAACAGATCACGCGTCCCGAGCCGAATTGGCCGCGAATGATGGCGTGGGTGCCGACCATGGCCCCCACAGGTGCTCCCTTAGTCGCTACCTCACTTTCGTAGGTAGCTAAAACCTCATAGCGTGGCAACTCAGGATGCTCGCCGGGGACTAGCAGTGGTCCTTGACCGTAGTAGACCGCAATCGGCTCGGCGAGCTGCCCCTCCCCCGGTTCAAAAAACTGACCGCCAAGTGGAGATAAGCCAACCGTGACAGTCCCCGTGCCGCGCGCCCAGTGCGCTCGATCCCAGACACGCGCGTTGATTAGATTGAGTGACCAACTGTACTGCGCGGAGGCCAAGTAAGACCCGGCGCAAATTCCTACGTAGCCACCCCCAGCATCGACGAAGTCGCGAATCGCCGCACAGCCGCTGGTCTGAAGCATCTCAGCCTGTTTGCTCCCCGAGCCGCCGGGCATCACCAATACTTCAAAACTGCCCAGTTGAACTGCGCGAACATCCTCGGGGCGCAGACGTTGGCATTCGAAACCATGCTCGGGCGTTAGAAATTGAGCCAAGTTTTGGGGGCCACGCGCAGGATCTGTATCCGGAGAATGATCATAGATGGCCACGCGAATCAACGTCGGTAGGGTCAGTGCGTGTTCTTTGGCTTCGATCAACTCGCGTTCCATGACAGCCATCGCTCGAGCCGCAGCGGAATGGTGCAGGCTAGTTGCTTCGCTGCTTGTGAAACCGTCGCGCAACCAACGCTGGCGAGCCTGTTCCGTTTCTTGCACCAACGCGTCTTCGACTGGCCAGACGTCCTTCCAAATACCGGGCAGTCCGCGAGTGCGAATGCCGTCACGGTCTGGGGATAAACTCCAATCGCGAAGCGTGACTGCGATTTCGCCGAGCTCTCCGCCATGGGGATCGGTCAATTCATCCGCCACTGCGTCGACCGCGACCCAACACGGAACCGCGATCGAAAACTTAGGGTCTCCTAACATGGTCCACATCGTCGTCAACTCGGGAGCTTCCCCAGCTAGCACTCCATGAAAAACAGCGGCAGAGACGGTGGTCGAGCGGCTGATGGTCCGCTCGGTCGGAATCGTGGCCGGCAGCAGACCCACTGGCGCATTGACTGTCCCTGGGTAAGCTTGGCCGCTGTCATCTGCCATATCGCGCGCCATGTGTCGCAGGACGAATTCTAAAGTAAGCTTGTCATCCGTGGCCCCCTGAGGGGCACTGTCGATCAAACGACAAGCGCGCAGATAACGTTCGCCCGCATAGATTTCGGCTACCTGATCGGCGGTCGGATTGGCTGGCAGAGCTTGCGCGGTGGTGGCGAAATTGGAACGGACGATGTAACCGTGGGGAGCGTCGAGGGGATTGTTCGCATCAAACATGGTGAAGTGATCGGGGGCGGTTTCAAACATGGCGGCCCCACCCTGCGCATCGATGACTCCAAAGTTGGCGTGAGTGGTGCGACCTGTCTGATCCGTTTCCATCAGCAATTTGCGAAAGTCGTCGACAGTCGCGCACGTCTCCAAGGCTAAGCGCATCAGCCCGCCATTGCCCAGTTTCTTCTGATTGGATTCCACAGGACTGGTTTCCTTCAGATCGCGACTGAGTGAATTCTCGATACAAAACCCAGCCGCATTCACCCCCATCCACACCAACTTGCGATCACCCGCGTCAACTATTGCCAGGGCGCGATACTTCCCAGTGCCTAGCAAGACGACTTCGTTGTGAACCGTCGACGAGGTGTCGCGATTCTTCCACAACAATGGGCGGCCATCGGCAGTAACTTGGCCACTGATTACCGCAGTGGTACAGGCCAAGCTGATCGAGGGAACGCAGATTAGTGGAGTGCATGCGGCGAGGAAAGCCACACTATAGACAAGCAGTTTTTGGCGAGTCATGAGTATTCGACCTAGATTGTTAAGACGTCGAAGGTGGTTACGATTGGCGTTCTTTTTTTGATCGCAACCAGGCATTGGGGCGACAAAAATATGTGCGGTTGAAAGATGAGGCATTCGAAGGGATTGTTTATCTCCCATTGAGACTCGGTCAAAAGTTCGTTGACTCAAAGCTTCTCACGAGCATGAGCATTTTGCCATGTCGACGCGGGAGGCAGAGCCTCCAAGACAGTGCGTTCCCAGGCAGAGCCTGGGAACGAGCGATCATACAAGGGAGTTCAATATTTTAGTTCAACGTTTGAGTTCAAACTCGAACTTATTAACTTGTCCCGCGACCACGTCGGCTGTTACCTGAGAGGTCTCAGGAGAGCCCAAGCGGGGTGGTAGGACCTTCTTAGCATACTCACTTTCGGATTCCTCGGCGGCACCGAATGCGACGCGATGCTTACCGAGCGGAGCGCCGTCGTTAGGTTTGACTGTCGTCAATTGGAAGAGGCCGTTTTCATCCGTGTTGCCTGATGCTAACGGCCCCGCTCCCAGGGGGAAAAAAACCACACCAATATTTGGTATTGGCTTGCCTCCCATGGTAACTTTGCCCTCCACCAGGGCCGTGGGAGGAGCGTCACTGCGCGAGCAACCCAATGCTACCAACAACAAGCAACACGTTAGCAGCAAGACTCTGAAGCTGAGTTTGCGGTTGGCAAACGTCGGCCCAACACAAGCGAAGTGTCGATTTATTCTGGCCATTGAACCACTCCCCCATCGGCGCGATCGGCGATGCGATCAAAAAAGACCGTGTCAGCGTTCTCGCTGATGAACTGTACCGAACCATCGGCGATGACGAACTGACCTCCACCCACATGCGAGCTGGCTAACGAGTTGTTGGAGTCGCGCGAGTTAAGCTTGCGGAAACGAGCGTCGGTCCCAGCCTTTTGACCACACAGTGAAACTTGATTGCTGACATTGGAAGTGTAGTCCTTGGGAATCCCGGCCCAGATACCACCCGTATAAACGCGTAATACCCCTGTTGCGCTCCGCACGCCATTGGACCCTAAGCAGCGTTCGCCAACCATGGCAGTGTTAGATGTTCCATCCGAGATATCGCCAAACCGCACGCCGCTGTTGGGCGAGAACATGCCAGTCCCTTCGTTGGAACGACTCCCATACACGAGCGCTCCGGCCGAGGGTGCCGCTTGATCATACAAGGCACCGAAGATAGCGATGTAGTTGGACGTGGCATAGTCACCACGACTGTTGTTGAGCGCTGGTCCAGGATCGCTAGCGCATCGAAAAACAGAAAGTGGTGTTTGGGCGAGCGTCTTAATGACTTGTGAACCGTCAAGTGAGTTAACAGCCACGTTAAAGCTGTTGTATAGATTCCCCTGTTCCATAAAGGGCATCACCATCACGCTCCATCCCCAACCAGGAGTCCCGGCGGTTGGCGTCGCGGTACTATGCGGCCAATGGCGGTAGAACGATGCTGGGAATTTCTTAAACGCCGACTCGTAGTTGTGCATGGACAGCCCAATTTGTTTAAGGCTGTTCTGACATTGCATCCGCCGCGCCGCCTCGCGGGCCGCTTGAACCGCAGGGAGCAATAGACCGACCAGAATTCCAATGATCGCGATGACCACCAGCAATTCGACCAACGTAAATCCACATTTGACAATGCGCACGCGCGCACGTCGAAATTCGACCGTAACCATGAATGTTCCCTGAAAGCAAGAATGACTTAGACAGCGTCTGTAAGCGAGGCACAGGGGGTGAGAGATTTGTGCTTGCAGAACAGGGTTATAGTATTCGTAGAATGCGGGCTGTCAAGAGATCGAGCGTGCAGAACATTGTTGTGTGCACTAGTTCTACTTGGCGCAGGAGAATCTAAATCGCTGGTTGCGGTTCCATCGGTTGAACAGCGCGGCTTTAACGGCGAAATTCGGACACTTCTCGCTGATCGCCGGTAAGGCCGGACGTAAGTCACACTCCCGCCGAAAGTTGCGTCTTTGTGACGCGACTTTCGGAAGGGAGGGTCGGAGCCCCAGCGACGGGGAGGGCAGTCTCCCGAGGGAGAGTTGAGGGGTACTGGCGATCAGCGAGAAGTGTCGAAATTCGCGCTCGTATGGTCAACAAGTAGCGCTGGACAATTTGTGTCGCAAGACTCAGTAAACTTCGATGCTCTTGATCGATGCCTTGCCATGGCGGCTGGCGGCTGATAAGCAGCGCACGGCGGGCTCGATCAACTGCTCAGCGGTAAAGCCGGCTCCAGGTGAACTGGTCGATGCGATTCCAGCGTGGTAACGCGCGGGAATGTTAACCTTGGCCAGCAGACTGCTCTGAGTTTCGTCGACGCGCTTGCCAGTCAAGACTTCTACCAATCCATGTCGAACCAAACTGGTTGTTTCGTTGCGCTCCAAATCAAGCACACATAGGAGCAATTCCCCTTCGCTAGTCAAAAACGCATACGGCTCAACCACATGTGGATGGTCGGCCAGCCAATTGACCAGCCGTTGTTGCCACAAAGTCAATCCGTTTTCATGGACTGCGTGATGGTCCCTGTCGTACTCTGGCAAGACCACCATCGAGACCAATGAAACCGCGCGATCCTCGCTGCGACACTTGGCGATTTGCCGACGAATTACATTGACGAAGACCGGGTCATTGTGCGTACGAATCTCGGCCAGCAGGATTTTAGGGATCACGACTGTCGCGGCGGGAGTCGCAATTGGCTTGTCGCTCTCTTTTACGGGTGCGATGTCCCTCTTCTCGGTGTCCCGTTCATCTGCGTGCGATGTGGTTTCGAGCAACTCAGTTAGCTCAGCGATGGCCGCCTGGGCCTTGGCTTCGTCACGAATGGGTGCCCCATCTCTGTCGATCGAAGCGCGATGCGCCCCTTGGTTGTCGGTCGCATGAGTGTCGGTCGCATCAGAGTCCAAGCAACCTAGCAACGGGACTTTGCGTGGTGCTGTCGGTCCAGACAACGCGAGTGACAACTTGTGCCAATGATCGGCGATGCTATTCCATGGGACGGGTGTTTCAACCCAGGCGCGGGGCAGGACGAGTTCGGAGTTTGGCGAGATAAGCTCTCCAGCCAATTTCCACAATAATTCAGGTGCGGCCCAGTCAGCGATCTTGGAGTTGCTCTGTTGACGATCGAAGCGCGAGAGCTCACCGGTCGCTTGCGAATTGAATTGCAACCGTTCCGTGTCGAAGTTGGCCCATTGTTCACGTACGATTTGGGCCACCATCACTAGATCCAGGTCGAACTGGGTCGACAGGATCAAATTGGGCGCGTGCATGCGTCGGTTCAGTTGATCGATGAGCTGCACCAGTTCGCTCCCGACTTCGTGGCACAGCCCCAGCAGCGTCAACGTTTCCGACAGCCGCAAACGCGATTCGCGTAGTCCTTCGGAAAGCTGGCCAGTAGCTAAGCTGCGGTACAAAGGCAGGATGCTGGCCGCCAGCAGACGGGGGCCGACTCCTAAATGCATTTCCTGGTAGTGCCCAGCGATCTCGCGGCAAACAGCTCCCAGCCACGGTGCGGCGTGACGAGCTTCCCTTTTTTCCCATTGTGGCGCATCGGCCAACATGGGCTCCAGGACGTCGTTCATGGAAGCGGTCAGCGAGTCGTCAGTATGCGCAACGTCGCACTGTGCGAATTGGTCGGGCGCAGCGAGCCACTGGAATAATTCTCGGGATAATTTTTCAGATCGGATGATTCGTGACGCTAGAGCTGCTTCCATTGGAAGCATTGTCGAATTGGTCGCGGGGCTGGGGGTGATGACTTTCATAAAACTTACTTCAACTCATTGTTCTTGGGGCGCATCTTGACTGTCGAACTAGGCACGACATCCGACACACAAGGCTAGGTTGCCCGACTGTGGAATGTACCCAGAGTTGGTCAGTCGGATTGACCTTTGCCATTTGCGGGTCACAATTTTGCGGGTTGTGCCGTCAATATCGTTTGTGCCCCGTACAGTGAGTCAAGAGGGAATCACCGTGAGTCGTTTTGCTGTCATCCTGGCCGCCGCTGGCAAAAGCAGCCGTTTTGGCGACCCGCACAAAAAGAAGGTGTTCGCGCGATTGGCTGGCAGGCCACTGTGGATGTACGCGGCCGAAGCATTCTCTAAACGGAGCGATGTGGCTCAAACCATTCTGGTGCTTGCTCCCGAGGACCAAGAGTTTTTCCACGAGAAATATGCCGGTAACGCCGCGTTTCTAGGGTTGCAAGTGATCGTGGGGGGGGAGCATCGGGCCGAGAGTGTGCTCCGTGGCCTGCAGGCCGTGCGCGATGGCATTCCGCTGGTTGCCATTCACGATGCCGCTCGCCCTTGTATCGCCAGCACTTGGATCGATGCCGTCTTCAAGGCCGCCGAACAATCACAAGCCGCTATATTGGCTATTCCCTGCACATCTACACTCAAGCGTGCCACGCAGCAGCAGACGATCAGTGAAACTGTCTCCCGTGAGGATTTGTGGTTGGCCCAAACGCCACAAGTGTTCACCACGCAATTGCTCCGCGACGCCTACGCGCGACATCCCAATCCCAGTTCCGCAACCGACGATGCGGCTATCGTCCAGGGGACGGGTGTGCCGGTGCGGTTAGTCGAAGGGAGTCCACTGAATATCAAAGTGACGACCCAAGCTGATTTGAAATTCGCCGAACTCGCCCTCCAGGCGCTCCCCAAAGCGAATCCCTTTCCATTTTAAATGTTTGTAAGAGATGAATAAGATCAACGTACTCGATGAACTCTCATGGCGCGGGCTGATTCACCAAAGCACCGAAGCCCAAGCCTTGAAGGAGCTGTTGGTTCAATCGCGCCGTGTCTATGCGGGATTCGATCCGACTGCTAGCAGCTTGCACTGCGGCAGTCTGTTGCCGCTGATGATGCTCCGCCGCTTCCAACAATTTGGACACCGACCGATCGCACTGGTGGGAGGGGCTACTGGCATGATAGGCGATCCCAGTGGTAAATCAGAGGAACGTGTGCTCCTCTCTCCCGATGCGCTGGCCGAAAATGTCGAGGGGATGAAAGCCCAAATGACGCGTTTTCTCGACTTCAGTGGTCGGTCGCCAGCCGTGCTAGTGAACAACTATGACTGGATGAGTGGTTGGTCGTATATCAAATTCTTGCGCGACGTTGGCAAAAACTTTCCAGTCAACGTGATGCTCAGCAAAGAGTCGGTCAAGAACCGCTTGGAGCGCGATGACGGCGGATTGAGCTATACCGAGTTTAGCTACATGCTGCTCCAAGCTTATGACTTCGCCTACCTCAATCAAAAACATGATTGCACGCTGCAAATTGGTGGGAGCGATCAATGGGGAAACATTACCGCCGGTATTGACCTGGCGCGGCGCATGCATGGCGTGCAATTGCATGGTCTCACTTGCCCACTGCTACTAACCAGCGATGGTCGCAAAATGGGGAAGACTGCGACTGGGGCGATATGGTTGGATGCCAATCGCACTTCCCCGTATGCCTTCTATCAATACTGGGTCAATGTGGCGGATAGCGATGTGCTGATGTGTCTCAGATTCCTGACCGAGATCGAACGCGAAGAGTACGCCGTGCTCGAGAAATCGGTGGCCGAGGAGCCCCATACTCGTACCGCCCAAAAGCGATTGGCAGGTTGGTTGACTGAATTCGTTCACGGTGCGGTAGGAATAGCCTCAGCCACTAAGGCTACTGAGGTCTTCTTCGGCGCCGAGATTGCCGACTTCAATGACGCGCAACTAACCGAGATCTTTCACGACGTTCCCAGTGCCACGATCCCACGTGGTGAATTGGAAACGGGCTTGCCGCTGCTGGACGCCTTAGTCCGAGTCGAATTAGCCAAAAGCAAAAGTGACGCGCGACGCACCGTGGAACAGGGTGGCGCCACCATCAACAATCGCCGTATCGCGGCGGTCGATTACGTTTTGTCCACCAAAGATTTGGCCAGCCAATCAGTCATCGTGTTGCGTAGTGGCAAGAAAAAGTTCGCCCTCCTGAAAGTAGTTTGATATGCCAACTGGTGAACACATGACGGAGGCCCTACGCGGGGACTTTCCAATTCTGTCCACGCGCATGAATGGCCACCCATTGATCTACTTGGACAACGGTGCGACTACTCAAAAACCGCAAGCGGTTATTGATGCGCTGGTTCACTTCTATACTCATGACAATGCGAACATTCATCGCGGTGTCTATCCACTCAGCCAGCGGGCCACGGATGCCTTCGAAGGGGCGCGTCGCAAGGTCGCGGAGTTCTTGGGAGCCAACGATCCAGCCGAGTGTATCTTCGTGCGTGGTGCCACCGAAGCCATTAATTTAGTCGCTGACTCCTGGGGCCGTGCCAATTTAAAGGCTGGCGACGAAGTACTCCTCACCGGCCTCGAGCATCACTCGAACATCGTCCCTTGGCAATTGGTCTGTGCGGCCACAGGTGCCCGCGTGCGGGTGCTCCCCACCACTGCCACTGGTGAACTCGACCTTAGCCAACTCGATGGCCTCTTAACTGAGAAGACGCGGATGGTCGCCATGCAACAGGTCTCCAATGCCTTGGGGACAATTCACGATTGTAAATCGATCATTGCTCAGGCGCGCTCGGTCGGTGCCCGCGTGTTAATTGATGGCGCGCAATGGATTGGACACTTTCCCACTGACGTAACAGCTCTCGATTGCGATTTTTACACCTTCAGTGGACATAAGCTCTACGGGCCGACTGGAATTGGCGTGTTGTGGGGGCGACGTGAATTGCTCGAGGCGATGCCTCCCTATCACGGTGGTGGTGATATGATCGAAACGGTAACGTTCGAAGAAACTACCTATGCGCCACTACCCAATCGTTTTGAAGCGGGGACACCGGATATTGCTGGAGCCATCGGCTTGGGTGCCGCCATCGATTACGTGCGCAGCATCGGCTGGGAGCGGATCGTCAGCCATGAAGAGGACTTGCTGAAGTATGCAACGCAGGGGGTGCAACAGGTCCCCGGACTGCGAATCGTTGGTACGGCTCAGCATAAAGCGAGTGTGATCAGTTTCGTCATCGACGCTCCTCCGATCGCGGCCATCGACGTGGCGATGCGGTTGAGCAATGCGGGGATCGCAGTCCGCACTGGGCATCACTGCTGCATGCCCCTGATGAGAGCGCTCGACGTTCCAGGGACTTGTCGCGTTTCGCTGGCTATGTACAACACGCACCTAGAGATCGACCGCCTAGTCGAAGTGCTCACGGAAATTGTGGCCGAACGGAGCTCGCGAACCAGCTCCACAATTGATGCCTCAACCGCAGAGTCTGCCAGTCCTGTCGACTTAAGTGCGCAACTGGTCTTTGCCCCGGCCAGCCGCCCCACCGTCGACGAGGCAGCCGATGAATTGATTGAAGAATTTCTATTGTTTGACGACAAGGAAAGCAAAACGGAATTGTTGATGGAGCTGGGACAAGCGCTCCCCGATTCGTTTTCGGCGCTCAAGGCGATAAGTACCCCAGTGCCAGGCTGCATGAGCGAAGTCTATTTGATTGGTCGTCCGATGCCCGAGCAAACCGACAAGTTTGAATTCGTGGCCGACTCGAATGCTGAAATTGTGCGAGGCTTGATCGCCGTGCTCCAGGCGCTCTTTTCCGGCCAAGCAGCGACGGAAGTTTTGGGATTTGATATGGAGAAGTTGTTTAGGCAAATCGGCTTGGATCAATTTGTGTCATCGCAGCGTCGAAGTGGTTTGGATGGCATGATTCGCCGCATCCGCACACTAGCTCAAGCCATCGTCGAACGAGAGTCGTGATTCAGTCTATCCAGGCAACGGCAAAAGACGTAAATTGACGGAGTAAGACAGGGTTAAAACCAGCGACTCACTAGTTGGACAGCGCCACTTTGCGTTGGAGTCCAGGCTTTAGCCGCTTTTTTCACGCTCGACATGCAAAGTAAACATTCGCCGAAGGTGTGGGGAGTAGTATAGCGATCTAGCGACGGGAGGCGAAATATTCTAATTGCGGGGCATGATGAATGCTTCGCTGCTTGAACCGATTTCCCTGGCTGAACAAGTACGTTCGCTGATAGC
>JBGSJT010000722.1:0-19769 GCA_041741715.1 Pirellulaceae bacterium
ACGAGTCCGTTTGATTCGTCACGGGTTTGGGACTCGTAACCTCGTCCACTACAGCCAACCCTAAGTCTTGATTTTGACAGACCACTTGCAGCATCACGCGAGCAATCCTGAGCCTGCCGAATGTAGCGGTCGAAGCAACTATCTATCCGCGCCCTGTTTGTTTCATCTCCAACTCGGGAGGGGGACGAACTAAGACGCTAGCATACGGGTGCGGCTACGCTCTCGCTCTAAGTCAATTTGAAAATGCGTCGACGATGGATGGTGGACGAGATACCCCGAAAGATCGAGAGTCAAGCGGTGCGCCGATGGGACTCAGGCCCCTTACTGCGCGGAGAGGCTTTCCAGAATTCAGTGAATTGGTGCTTGCCTGTCGCTTCCATCCACTCAAGACGCTTGGCTTGGGGCTCTTCACCTCGCTGGTTTTCGCATTGCTGGCCAGCCTGATTGTCGAACCGACCTACAAAGCCGAAAGCTTCGTGAAGGTCCGTCAGAATCAGGAAGTTGTCTTTTCGGCACAATCATCACGGGCCGACGATATCGCCTTTGTTCGTTCACAGGAACAATTGGCACTTTCCCCCCAAGTGATTGCGACTGCGCTAAAAAACACCGATCTACAACCGGTGTTACCGTATGTCCCTTACTACGAACCGGCGGATTGGCTCAGAAAGCAAGTTGTCGTTGATATGCAATCGGGATCGGAAGTACTTAGCATTTCGGTCACGCATACGGTCCCGGCGGTTGCTCAAGCTATTTGCAACGCGTTGACCAATGCTTATGTTGCCGAAGTGACGGGTCGCCTGACATCCGATCAGGAGCGTCGACAAATCGAACTCGAGCGGGCCGCGCAAGATGCTGATCGCAAGCTCGACAAACTGTGGGAAGAACTCAATCAGGTAGCCATCCAAGTCGGTTCCGAAAATTCGCAGTCGCTGACCATTCGCGACGAAATTCAGTTGCAAGCTTATCGTGACTATTCTCAACAATTGCGCACCCTGCAACTGCGCGGGCATGAACTGCAAAGCCAAGTTGAAGAGGCGCAGCGCGATCTGACTGACAACATCGCGAAACTGCGACAAACAGAATCGGCGCGGAGCTTGCAAGCCAATTCCGAGATTGCTACCGCAGGCCAGCGAGTGGAATTGTTGGACGAACAAATACGTCGCATGCGCGACGTTGTGGCCCATGATGATTCGCCCCGTCTCCAACGACTGCTCGCAGAGCGGACACAGTATGCGGACGAGCTGGCGCGGATCACAACGGAAGTAAGTACCGACCTGGAGCAACAGTCTCTGGAGCGCGCCCAATCACTAGCCAACGCCGGTTTGCAGCATCTAAAAAAACAGCTCGAACTCAACAATTCTGAAAAAGAGTTCCTGCGTAGCCGACTAGCGGAGATCGACACTGGCACGCAGCGAACGCATGAACCAAGCGGTCTGCAGCTCGACGTCGCTCGCCACGCGGTTGATCGTCAGGCCCGCATGGCGGATGGTTTGTGGCAAACGCTCGAAGAACTAAAGATCGAGCGGCAATCGCAAGTCCGCGTGCAATTGATGCATCTGGCTGCGCTCCCCGACGCGCCAAGTCACCTCAAACAACTCAAAGCCATCGCAGTGGTCTTGGCTACCTGCTGGGTCATCATCATCCTGGGAACTGGCTATGCGGAATGGCGTAGTTGTATTATTCGCGACCTCGCAAGTATCGTCGAGAATTCGAGTCTGGCGGTCTACGGTGATATTCGCCAGTCGGAGTTATATTGGTGGAAAAATCCTGCTAGGAGTACCAGTCTCACCGGCGCGCAAGCGGCCGTGGCACAAATATTATTGTCCGAGAAACAGGGGATTAGCATCCCCACGTTGTTGATCACCAGTCCCACCAGTTCCGAGACCAGGCATGTACTAGCGATCGAAATCGCGACCGCCTTTGCGGCCATGCGCCGTAATACGCTGCTGGTTGACTGCGACAGTTCCTCCGATGCACTGCAACGCCTACTGAACTGTGACACGGCCAACGGCTGGCGACAGGCATCCCAGCCAGGGATCGATCTCCAGAACTTGGTTCTTCGATCAGAAAATGAACGATTGGATTTCCTGCCACTGGGAACGGGGGAAGTTTCAACCTCGGGTACTTCAGATCCTGATGCCTTGGCACGTCTCCTGAAGGAGCTGCGCCGCGACTATCAATCCATGATCCTGATAGGTCCCGCCATGTTGGAAGCGCCAGACAGCCTGCTGTGCGCGGCCCAAGCCGACAGGATCGCATTCGCAGTCAGCGGCGGTGTAAGTCGGTGGGACAAACTTGTCCAAGCCGAGAGCATGACACAGCGGGCTGGCATTGCCTGTTTCGGAGCGATCATTCGATCTGATTCGCCAATCCAGTTAAAGCTACTCCCGCCAGCCCCTCAACCAGAGCCATCCTCCGAGTCCACGCGTGGATCACTGGAGGAAACCAACATGCACAAAGATTTATTGGCGATCGAGCAAACGGTCAAAGGTGCCCTGGCTGACCAGGCTGTGACCAAGGCACCGGACAAGCACCAGGAGTTTCATCAATGAGTTCCATCCTCGACGCGGCTCGACAGAGCAACACCAATCGCCCCCCGCAGTCCGCTCACTACCCTGCTCCACATGTGAGTAGAACCCCTAGCAGCGCAGCTCTCGAATCACTCAATGCTTTGCTGTCAGAATCGATCGAATCGAAGGCGGCTCGCTATTTCACTATCAAGCCAATCGTGGATCGAGCGATAACCGTCGCGTCCCTGATCATAGCACTACCACTCATGGCCTGCGTCGGCTTACTAGTGTTGATTGTGGACGGACGTCCCGTGTTTTATCGTCAAACGCGGGTGGGCCAGGCTGGCCGCCAGTTTCGGATATGGAAGTTTCGAACGATGGTCAACGATGCTGAGAGCCAGACGGGAGCGGTCTGGAGTTGCAACTCAGATCCGCGGGTCACGCGCCTAGGACGCTGGTTACGCGCCTCACACCTGGACGAATTGCCTCAGTTATTCAACGTGCTGACAGGAGAGATGAACCTGATCGGTCCACGCCCAGAGCGCCCCGAGTTTGTCAGCGAACTTGCCAGGGAAATCCCCAACTATTTAGAGCGCACTAAGGTCGCCCCAGGTATCACGGGTCTAGCACAAATTCGCACCGGATACGACCGATCTCTTTACGATGTTCGCCAAAAGGTCGCTTTCGATCTCATCTATGTGCAATCCGCCAGTTTTGTACTAGACATCAAATTATTGATGCAAACCAGCAGCTATGTCGTGAAACATGTCTGGCAAAGTGAACACTCTACAGCAAAGCAAGCCTCTCACCCCGCGCTCGCCACGAAAACTTCCAGCAGCAGCCGCTACGTTGGCCCCAGTTCATGCGGCACGACCTTGCGTGCCGACGCGAGGCTGGAGCCATTGACCAGCGGTCTGCACCTGCGCGCCGTCAACGACTCCACACGCACCATCGACACCATCGATACGCTGGTACAAAACTTTGACGATCTCCCCTAGCAGCAGCTCATCCCTAACTCAAACCACGCATGGTGCCCGTCGAGGACGCAAATTTGTCGGTCTCGATTCCCAACCGCTGTAGTATCGACACAAACAGATTGGGGAGTGGATAATTGCGCTCACTATCAAACGCCAAATGTACTCCGTGACGAAAGCCGCCACCAGCCATCAAGATCGGTAGATTCATCGTGGAATGCGTCTGCGCGCTATTCATATTCGAACCATAAACGAGCATCGTTCGCTCCAGTAACGTCTCTCCGGCTTCATTAATCGTTTTCAAATCGGCCAGCAGTTGACCCAGCAAATCCATATGCTGCTCATCGGCGACCTTTAATAGTTGCAGTTTCTCCGCCGATTGTCCATGATGCGACATGGCATGGTAGTCAGTGATAAAGCGCACCCCATCGAACTCGATAGCTGGCGAATTCATACTGTCCAGCAGTAGTGAGATCGAGCGGGTCGAATCGGTCTCGAAGGCCAATCGAGCTAGCTCGTACATCAGTCGCACCTTGGCCATGTATTCCTTAGGGCTGGTGGGGTCAGTCGGAACCTCACGATCCACAACCGGCTTCGGTCGATGTTCCCATGCCTTGGACATTTCCATCCGCCGCTCCAGCTCGCGCACACTGGTGAAAAACTGATCCAGTCGAGCGCTATCGGTGGCGGTCACGCTCTGTTGCAACTCGGTAACTTGTTCTGAAACGGCGTCAAGAATACTTTGCCCTCGATCGAGTTTGTGAATCTGCGAGCGCACCTCATCTGCTGTCCCTTGCACAAACATTTTACGAAACAAGCCTTCCGCGCTATTCTCAACAGGCAGCAACACTCCGTCGCGTGTGACAGACAAACTGCGCACACCTTGGCTAACGTTGACACCCAACGCGAGCGCAGGAAAACGAGTTAGGTGCCCAATCTTTTCGCCGATGAACTGATCGAGTGAAATCGTATTGCGAAAGCCACCACTTCCGGGATGAGGTGCCGCTGACAAAAAGCAGACATCAGCCATGTGGCCGCTATCCACTTCTGGATGCGAAACACCAGAGAAAACAGTGAAATCCTGCCGGTGGGCTGCAAGTCGCTCCAAATAAGGAGACGCCGCATACTCGCGTCCCTCACCCTGCGGAAAGAAATTTTCAGGTAGCAAGCCAATGTTGTTGCAGATCCCCAGGAATCGACGTGGCTCAACGGCAGCATCGATCTCCTCTCCGGCCACAGCCCCCTTGGCCGTGAGCCCCTGCATCGACTCCAATTGAGGCAGCGCCAGTGCCACGCCCACGCCTCGCAGGAAATGGCGACGCGAAAGCGATTGACGTTTGGCCGCGAGCGGGGCGCGCGGCTTTCGCACGGAGCCGCCAAGAAGCGTGATATCTCTCGTCATCTTCGCCCTTTCAATATGTTTCTGCGTCAAATCCAAGTACGGTATCAGCTCGACGCGCCGAGCGGATATTGCCACTAGTGTTAACAATAACAGCAATGTCTACTCACTGTCATTTATGCCTAAATACACTGCTTTGTATAACTGCATGTATCAGCGTGCGAAAACCGAACTCTTTACTTTTAGATTCTTCAAGTATCTTTTCGATAGCGGGTCGATCCGAAAATCGGACCGGAGCACCGGTGGCATACAACATTAATTGCGATGCAATATTGCGCGCGATTTGAACTTGGTCTTGGAGCAAGATGCGTTTGAACTCATTGATGTCACGAAACGTTGTTCCATCGGGCATGGCCCCGGTAGCATCCACGGGTAACGCATAATGGAATTCGAACTTCTGCCCCAGGTGACCGCTACCCAATTCGGGTAACACCTCTGGATCGAAAGCGCGATACCGTGTCCGCCAAGCCCCCGCCACATCAAAGCTCTCCAAAGCGAAACCGGGGGGATCGATATGTTGATGGCAAGTCGCGCAAGACGTATCGTGGCTGTGCAATTTAAGTTGCTCGCGCAGCGTGGTGGCTCCCCGCGTGTCCGGTTCAACAGCAGGGACATTGGGTGGCGGAGGTGCGGGTGGTTTGCCAAGAATGCGATCGATGATCCATGCTCCGCGCTTCACCGGTGAGGTATTATTACCATTGGTAGTGACTCGCAAAATGCTAGCTTGAGTAATCAAACCACCTCGGACACTCCCTGCTGGAAGATTCACGCGGCGGACATGAACTCCGTCCACCGCTGGCAATTCATAAAACTCTGCGAGCCTCTCGTTGATCATCAAAAACTCTGAATCGACTAGATTGCGAATTGGCAAATCATCGCGTATCAGCTCCGTTATAAAAGCCCGCGTCTCTTCCAACGATGATTCGGCGAGCAGCTCGTCCAGCTCATAGTCTGAGTACAGGACCGGATCAGGGGACACACCAATCACTTTCGACAGATCAAGCCAATGATCGGTCAAACCATGAACGAACTGCGCCGCTTGGGGGGCATTCAACAGACGCTCGGTTTGCGAGTGCAGCACTGCGGACTCGTGGAGCTTCCCTTGCGCAGCTACTGCAACGAGCTCATCATCGGGTGCCGTGTTGTGTAGAAACAGTGCAAGCCGTTCGGCTAAGGCAAAATCATCCAGCTCCCCAGGTTGCTGATTCAAAGTCAAGAAGTTTGGCGAACACAAGACGGTGGTATAGGCCGTAAGCATCGCTTCCATAAAGGTACTTCCCGATGCCAGCTCGCGCTCCACCAACGGCAGATAACTCCGTGGTTCGGCCGCCGTCACAGGCCGACGCATGGCTTTAGCTAAAAAGCCCGCCAGCAGTCGTTCCGCATCACCCAGCGGATCGTGCGTCACGATCGCAATCCCCGGCGTTTCAGCGCTATCGCTATCGCTATCGCTATCGACACTCGCCAGTTGCAAATCGCCAAAAAGCAGGCGATGTCCTGGCGGTGGCCAGTGGTCCACTAACGGACCCTCGACCTCCAACCAACGAAAGCCAACTCCAGGCGATCCCTGCGGCGTTGCCAACGGATTGCGATAACGCGATCGACCTTGTTGCGATCGAAAAAATCGCGATGCGTCGGGATGAATTGTTTCTCCTTGCAAGAGCCACGTCTCCAATTCCGTCACACCCGGTTGAATCGGTGCATCGAATTTTGCGAGCTGCCGATACTGTCGCGGGAATGTTTCTGCATTCACCGTCACCGGTTCCGTCCGCGTGCTCGGAGAGACGTTGCTCAAATCGGGAATCCACCACGTCGCTGGCATCCCCGGTTCGGTAGCCGATGGTCCGATCCAAGCCGAAAAGGTATGGAATCGCAATTTGTAACGCCCGGTTGACGGAGCTTTGAATTGATCAAACCACATCCAATACGATTCATACTGGCTGGCGATTTCCACAAAACCTTCGAGCTCCCGAGTTGCGGGATCTGTGGCGCCGACAGAAAAGCCATTCCGCTTGCCGAACAATTCGTATTGGGACCTGTACCCCAACACTGGGATCACCATCCGCTCCGGCTCATTCGTCGCCTTACGCGTATTGCGAACAAACGAAGGCTGCTCGCGCGCGTAGTATCGTTCGATCGTCGCCGTCGGCGGTTCAACTTGTCGCACAATCACTTCGCGCAAGGCATAGTCAGCAGCGTCTAAATAGCGAGACATCTGAACGTGCGAGTAATCCAATGCCTCAGCGACTTTATTGCAATGCTGCACCTCCGAATCCTCGGGGAGCACATTCTTCAGTTGCAACCACGGAGCTTCTAGCAGATCGCGCACTACGTTTTCGTATTCGTCGCGATTGAGCCGGCGACGCGCGACGCGGCCGTACAAATCACTCTGGCGCAATTCGTAATCGGACAACGCCTTTCCAAGTGACTCCGTGAATGGCTTCCGCACCTCAGTGGTCAGTGGCGATTCTTCAGCCGGTGGCATCTCCCCTGATTGGACGCGATCCCAGACCCTCACCCACTGCGAGAGATTCCCCGCATCATCGGGTTGGTAGGTTAAAGTCCCAAGATCAAGCCCGCCGGATTGGGTCGCTGCATCATGGCAATTCGCGCAGTGCTGCTCAACAAACGTCGCAACATCCTGCGGCAGCTTGGCATGTACCACTTCCAAATGTGCATGCTCCGCGCCTGCGCACGAGTCGTGAATGCACGCCAAGAGTAGCCAGCCAGCTAAATACATCCACGCGCTTACACGAATCGTAGTTACGCTTTCAGTATTAGCTCGACGGATCAGCGATTGGGCCCCGGTCCTGCGCAACCGCCGGTCGACGAAAACACACACCCTCAGCCGACCCATTCGCTGGCGCGTCGAGCTGGTAATGGTATGCTTCACGATTTGCACAGGAAGGCGTTCACTCATTACATGGAGGCGAGCAAGCCTTTGTTATATCCGACCGATTCGGCCAGTCCAGCGATTGGATTCTTAGCATCTTTTTCATACTCAAACCCGACCAAACCTTGAAACTTGATTTCGAGCAGTGCCGACAGAATCGACTTCAAATCGAGAATGCCTCGGCCTCCTTCGATGGGTGTATTCTTGTCACCCATGGCGGAGATATCTTTCATGTGAACGTCGTACAATCGCTCTCGACACTTTAAGATCGACTCGGCCGGATCGACACCAGCCCGCGCAGTGTGACCGACGTCGATACACAAGCCGATACGTTTGTCGTACTTTTCGACCGCGCGCATGACATCATACGGCGAGGGGAAGAATCCCTTGTCCTCTGGTCCATGATTATGGATCGCCAAGCGGATATCGAACTCCTTGACCAGCTTATCGAGAATCGGGATTGCATCGTGGCTCGGAGCGCACACGATGGTCGAAACTCCGATATCACGTGCATACTCAAAGCCCTTGCGAATTTCAGCTTCGCCATCGCGCATCGAAACGTTCCCCACACTCAGCGGCGTGATCCCCGCATCGCGAAACATCTGCGCCCGCTCCTTACGCTCGTCGCTCGAATGCGAGACATCGACGTGGTTCTTGACGTTTTTGATCGACACATACTTCAGTCCCACTTGCTTCACGGCCGCAATGGCCTCATCGATCGGCAGCTCACGCAAGCTATAAGTAGCCACGCCAACTTTCAAACCTTTCCACGGATCGCCCGCTTCGGTTGGCAAGTTTGGAAAGGCAAGCGCCGAAGTGCTAGGGAACAATGGAGCAAAGCCAGCTAGCCCTCCCAATGCCAGAAGATGCCGTCGAGTAAGTTGTTTCATTGCCGGGGTTCCGTGAGAGTTGAATCAAAGCAGGGTTGCTTTTCCGCTGATTATAACGAAAGTCGCGCCGCTCATTATAACCTGATGGTATTGCCGCTGCTGCGGTACGCGGACGATATCCTCTCAGCTACCGTAGAGCTTGACCCGAAGTCTGGCGACTCCGGCTACGGTAAAGTTATGGCTTATCCGCGCCGTCAGAGGTCCCCCAGTTCCCAGACACTATGGTACGCATCGTGCGATTCGAAATAGTCGATCATCTGGCGATAGAAGGGATGATGGGCCAGCGTGGCGCTGTCCCCCACGACGCGCAACAAACGCTTAGCACGCGTGAGGGCGACGTTGGTGCGACGCGTGTCCGATAAGAAGCCTAGCTCACCTTCAGTGTTGCTGCGGACAAAACACATCACCACCGCTTCCTTCTCACGTCCCTGAAAACCATCGACGGTATCAATTTCCAATTGATCGATCTGCAATCGATTTCTCAACAATCGCACTTGCGCCGCGTAAGGTGCGATGACGGCAATTTGGCTGGGTGCCAAGCCCATGTCGAGCAGTTGTCGCACTTGATGTACCACCCATGTCGCTTCGCGCGCGTTCAATTTACTCAAGCCATCGCGTTCCAACTCTTCGTGCCACTCCGCTCCAGCCGTGTCCCAGAACTCGACGATCGGCAGCTCGGCGACCAGCTCTGGGTTGGGAACGAGATCAGCCAGCGTGTGGGACTTGACCGATACGTCGGCGATCAGTTCACCATCGTAAAATTGGTCGCTGGAAAATCGCATGATCGATTCGTGCATGCGATATTGGACGGTCAAGCGTTGATAGACGTCGGGGCCAAAATGCTGAACTAGCCGCTCCATCAGGCTGCGTGAAAAACCTTCTCTGGCCGCTTCGGTGGAAACGACCGTGGGGGGCAATTGACAATGATCACCAGCCAACACCAGCCGATCGGCTCGCAACATGGCTTGCCAGACCGTCGGTTCGGTGCACTGGCAGGCTTCGTCAATAACGACCAAGTCAAATCGTCGGTCTCCGAGCAGTTCGTCGTCGATGGTGGTAGTCGTGCAAATCACATCAGCCGAGTTGATGACGCTTTGAATAATGTTGCGTTCTAAAGCGCGAGCTTGTTGGCGCAGTCGGCCCGCTTCAGCCTGCAGTTCTCCCCGATGTCGACCCGCATCGTATTTGCGATTGCTCTTGGTCGCATCGCGCATTAGCTCTTCAACTTCGCGCCACATCTGGCGAACCACCTGCGAGGTGCGATCGGCTTCGACCAATTCATCGAGCGTATGTCCGCGCAACGATTCAAAGACGCGCGCCGGGTGTCCCACGCGGACGACGTTGGGCAATTTATCGACCAAACGTTCCAACAAATTGTCGACCGCTGTATTGCTCGGCGCGCAAGCCAAGACGCGCTGCCGGGCACGAACCGCTTGAAAGATCACTTCGGCCAAGGTTGTTGTTTTGCCGGTACCAGGTGGCCCATGCACGATGGCGATATCTCTGGCGGACAAGGCGAAGCGTACGGCCGACTGCTGCGGTGGGTTGAGTTCACTGGAGAAATCGACGTTGGGGAGTTGATCGAAGCGCGGGGGCTGCTCTCCCAGCAGGCAATCGCGCAAGCGGCCGCGCGCACCGCTCAATTGTCGTGCGGCTTGCATGGCGGCCAATTGTCGGCGGCGGGTGCTTTCGTCTGGCGACAGGTCGAGCCGCAAACGCTCCCCCTCGGGCCAGCGCTGCACAGCCACTTGGATCACCGTGGCCGTGCGGCGACTGACGACTCCCGCTAGTCCATCATCGCTCGGATCACCATGATCGGAGATGACGACTGGGGAGCCGACCTTGAGGCGATTCATGGGGAGACGATCGCCGTTGGCTTTGACTAGATCGAGCAGAATGCGCCCCGCCAGACCAGTGCGATGTTCGGCCAACTGCAGATTGATGATCGACTCTCCCGAGCGTTCCGCATCACCGCTCTGCTGGACTTTCCGCCGCGCGGCCATCCGCTCCCGCTCCGCCTCCCCTTCCATGGTCATCCAACGTTGAAGCTGTGCGAAGTATGCGTCTTGTGAGTAGTTCATTGGCCCATTGTCGTCAGACAGTGAGCATCAGACAAGGGATTGAGTGCTAGTTGACGGTATTCCTCTCGGAAAGCCGCTTTCCCTAGTTGACATGCGACACATGTGAAAATCAGATTAGCAAGGCCCTATCAAGCCTAGGGACATTTCGTCCAAATGTCTCGTAAGATATGCTGCAAAAGGATAATACGGAAGGACGATGTGGCCGCAAGTGGAGCAACGGAGATACAGCACGAATGAGTTGATGCGATGAATGGTTTCAAAGATGGCGAGGTTATTCCCAAGCTGGTTTTAAAGCGATTGTCGAGTCGTCTAAATCGAAACAACACGTCAATCATCAATGACGAGTGGGCGCAGGGGATTCTGGACAAAAGAGGCGATGGAGCACAGTTCGTACAATTCAAAGACGGAAGTGCCGGAATACTCCTGCGACCCAACGCGACACGTTACCAGGTTGCCCATGAACTCAAACACTACGAGCATTGGCTACTTGACTCAGCAAAATACGCGAATTCAAGTAAACTTAAAAAGGAAGAAGTCGTTTTTAAGGAATTGCGGAGAAGCAACCATTGGCGACTATTCACTGACGCCGAGCGAGCCCATGCGTTAGAATATATGGTGTATATCCGCAGGCTCTATGGAAACTAAGCAGAACAACCAAATGACGACGACTACAACGATTACAAACGTCTGTCAGATCGCAGAGGCCTACGGTCGAGAAATCGGTCTGGCAAAGTTTGATATCGAGAGAATTGTTCACTCAAGGAAGGAAAAAGACGAATGGATCATTCATGTCCAGTTTGGCGAAACCGATCCGCTCTTAGAAAAAGATGGACATGGTGCGATTATCGTTGTTGACGCAACTACCGGCGAACCAAGGTTGATTGAGGGCTTGTAACGGGTGAGGTCCAACATAAGCCCAGGCCCCAATTCGTTAGTCTTTGAGTCGATATCGCGTCCGAGCGTTGCGGTGACCTATCAATGCCGCTTTGGATCGCGGTCGTGGTGGGCTTGATCGACGTGGACGTGCAAGTTGGATTTGGCTGCAAACAATTCTTCCCAGGCTGCATCGCTCAACGGACAATCATCCAAGTAAAAAGAAGTGAGCAGCGGACAAGCAGCCAACTCGCGCAGCGCCGCGTCGGTCACATCGGGGCCAATCAAATGCAGGCTTCGCAACTTCGGTAGCTTGGCTAACTCAGCCACCGCACCATCATCCAACTGCTTGCCTCCGAGGCGCAATTGCACCAACTTTGGTAGCGCAGCTAGGCTAACAATACCGCGCGCACCAATCCTCCCTTGAGGGATATTCAAGATCTGCAGTTCGGGGAGCCCAGCGGCAACCAAAGAGGCAAGCCCCTGATCGCTGATGTCACTTTCACGCAATCGCAGGTGAACCAAGCTATGAACCTTGGCGATCGACGGCAGCGCGGTGTCGTCGACTCCTCCCGCATCGATTAGCAACTGTGTCAGCTTGCCATCCAACTGAGATAACTCGGCCAGTTGCTCGGCGGTGATGGGACCTGAGTCGAGCAACAGAGTATCGCTCTCACCAGCTAACACACGTGCGAACTGTTCGCGCCACTGCTGGTCTAGCTGCTCATTGACCTTCGTCCCATGCTTCTCATCTATCTCATTCTTCCCATGCGACTCAGGGATTGCCGTGGTTGAGAGACAGCCGCCACTGACCACGAACACCGCAGCCACGAACACCGCAGCCAATAACACTGGAGACAATAACACCGTAGACAATCCAGCAGCCAACCATCTCGCGCTGGCACTAGGCCTATTCATCCGCCACATTGACGTACACCTTGAGTGCGGAATTGTCTTCGACAAGCAACCGCATCATTTCGGCGTAGTTGTCGAGTCCCTCCACTGGACTGGTCAGGATTTTGTGCAGCACGCCAGGGAACATGACTTCGCCGAGTGCCAGATCCTTGATACCGGATTCGAAATGGTCGCGGTTGGCATTGACCGAGCCCAACAAGAGTTTATTTCCCAAGACCCATTCGATATTGATTTTGTCCGAGGGGACCTCTGTCTGAGCTTTACCACCCGTGATACTGGTCCAGACCAGCGCACCGTTGTGCCCCAGGGCTTGCATGGCTTCGAAGGCAAGTCGGCTGCTCCCGGTGGCATCGATGATCAGATCGGCCTTCCCCACTTGTTGCGTCAATTCTGCCAAGCTGGTTTGTGAAGTGGCGATGTAGGTAGCTTCCAGTCCAGCCACAATTTCGCTCTTGAGGTGTGGCCCTGGGGCGCGGGCCAGTGTGTAGACGTCCAGTCCGCGGAGCTTGAGGACCAAGGTGGAGAGCAAGCCGATTTGACCCGCACCGAGCACAAAAGCGCGTTTGGGACTCCAGACTTTCATTCGCCGCTGGCATTCGTAAGCTTGGCCAATCGCCTTGGCCGCGCAGCTCATCGGCTCCATCAACACGTGCAAATGCTTCAAACCGGCTGGGACGCGAACGATATAATCCTCCGCATCGACAAATTCCTCAGTCAAATAGCCGTGCAGCAGGTTGATTCCACGTTCGTAGTAGGTTTCTTCGCTCGTCATGTCGTAGGTGCCGATTTTGTCATAGATCGAACCTCCCGGTCGGCGGACGGTGGCGGTAACAAAGTCACCAGGTTTGACGCGGGTCACGTTGGGGCCCACTTCCTCGACGCGGCCAAAGCACTCGTGGCCGAGGACGAGATAGTCGTCGCCGGGAGGGGCGTTGCCGTACAGCGCGTCGTTGATTTCGCGGTCGGTGGCATCCACGCCCACCTTCAGAACTTTGACCCGAATCCCTTTGCCGTCTGGAATTGAGCTAAGATTGGGCTTGGGGATGTCGCGCAAGTGCACCGTGTGGGGTTTGCCCGGTGTGACCGCAATGGCTTTCATCGGAGACTAGCTTTCAGCAGGAAGGTAATTTGAGTTGTGAACCAAAAATCTATCGCGATTCGTGATTCCCTTCGAGGGGTGGCACTCAACGAGCTTCAGGTTTTCTAGGGCAAAACAGCGAAAAAAGAATCGCGTCTGAGCGGCATGGGCGCTAGCCTGGCCTGCTAAAAGTTTGATGTTGACATGCGTTTACTCTGGATTCGATGAGTGCCAATTTCATTCCGCACGGCAGTTGGTTTTCGCTTCCGTCCGGCTTGTCCTGGCGGAGCGTACAACTGGCAGCTACCAATAGTTGTGAACAGCGACAATTTCTAAAAAACGGGGATCGAAACTCTACTTTAGTCGATACTTAGAGTATCGTTTTCTACTGACCAGCAACTGCACCGCCCAGCGACTGCACCGCATGACTTGCACCCACGCCCCCGTGGGTGGACAACGGGAGAGGGAACATCTCGACGTGACGAAACGGAACAAACAAGCCATGAAAACGAATCTAAATTTTCTTACCGATGACGAATTGCTCGACATGCGAATGTGCGATCTGGGGCTCTCGATCGCTGGCACAGTGGTCGAAGAGCGAATTGAGCAATTGTATGAGGAATTGGCCGAGCGCGATCTCCACTTTCGTCCGCATTGTTGGCTCTCGGACGAGTGGTTTTCGCCTGACGGTGTGCCTGGGATCGCAGTTCCATTTTACCTGGCGCATCCACGACTCATGCGTCTTGAACGCAAGCAGATCCTAGACGTGGAAGGTGGGACGCACGAGTGGTGCATGAAGATCTTGCGACATGAAGCGGGCCACACGCTCGACACCGCCTATCGACTGCGCCGCCGTAAGAGCTACCGCGAGACCTTTGGACGGGTCTCAGCCCCCTACCCCAATTACTACAACCCCAAGCCCTACAGTCGCAACTATGTCCAACATTTGGATATGTGGTACGCCCAATCCCATCCGGTCGAGGATTTTGCCGAATCGTTCGCCGTCTGGCTACGACCACGCTCGCGTTGGCGCACGCAATACAAAGACTGGCCAGCCCTGAAGAAGATCGAATACGTTAGCGAAACGATGGCAGAATTGGCTCACACCAAGCCGTTGGTGTCGTCACGGGCCCACATCGATCCGCTGCGCTCAATCCGCAAGACGCTTCGCACCCACTACGAAAAGAAGCGGGCCCACTACGGACTGGAATATCCGAGCTTATACGATCGCGACCTGCGCCGATTGTTTTCTGATCGTCCCGAACATGCCAAGAACGCCACCGCCACCGCCTTCCTGCGACGCGCACGGACCGAATTGCGCAGAACGGTCTCTGAGTGGACTGGCGAATACCAATACACGATCGACCAGGTTTTGTCCGAGATGCTCGAACGCTGTCGTGATATGCGTTTGCGATTGGCCAAGAGCGAAGAGGAAACAAAGCGCGACGTGATGATTCTATTAACGGTACAAACGATGAATTTTCTGCATGAAGGGCATCACAGGGTAGCACTATGAGACAATTACGCGTGCTAGCTCTGGTCAGTGAGAACTTGGTCCCGCCCGATAGCATGGAGGGGAGCACCGACAAGGAGATTGACGAGTGGAAAACCGAGTATGACGTCATCACCACGCTGCGAGAAATGGGCCATCACGTCGAAGTACTGGGACTCAGTGACGACCTGTCGCCGATACGTAATGCAATCTTGAAAAGCAAGCCCCACGTCGCCTTCAACTTGCTGGAGGAATTCCACGGGGTGGTGACTTATGACCATGCCATCGTCAGCTATTTGGAACTGATGCGACAAGCCTACACGGGTTGCAATCCGCGCGGACTGATGATCTCCAAGGACAAAGCACTTTCCAAAAAAATCCTTTCCTTCCATCGCATTCCATCTCCGAAATTCACCGTCTTTCCGGTGGGACGTAAGGTGGTTCGCCCCAAGAAACTCGACTTCCCGATCTTTGTCAAATCAGTAATTGACGACGCTTCGTTGGGGATATCTCAAGCCTCAGTGGTGTACGACGATCACGAGTTGGCCGAACGGGTGGCCTTCATTCATGAACACACCACCGCCGATGCGCTGGCAGAAGAATTCATCGAAGGCCGTGAATTGTATGTGGGCGTGATTGGCAACGATCGCCTACAGACCTTTCCCGTGTGGGAATTGTTGTTTACCAAGAGCGACGCCCCCATCATCGCCACTCGCAAAGTGAAATGGGATCGCAAGTATCAAGAGAAACTGGGAGTGGAAACCAATGTGGCAGAGAATCTTTCTCCGGCGTTGGAGAAACAGATCACCCGCATCTGCAAAAAGGTCTACAAGGCGCTCGACATGAGTGGTTTTGCGCGGATGGATTTACGGATGCGCGCCGATGGACGCGTGTATGTGCTGGAAGCCAACGCCAATCCCAACTTAGCCTTTGGTGAGGACTTTGCCGAGTCCGCCGAGAAGATCAACGTTTCCTACGAGGACCTATTGAGCAAGATCATCGCCCTCGGCATGCGCTACCGCGCACCATGGAAACTGTGAGTTTTCGAAAGTGGCCCGACGCTCTGCGTCGGTACGTCCGATCATGGAGTCAAATACCCCCCTTCCTTTCGCGATCTTTGCGCTCTCTCGCGGCTAACAACAAACCTTGCCACGAAAGAGCACAAAGATCGCAAAGAGTTTCAGGGGTGCGTTCTGCTAATCAAAAGAATGGGAAGTAGGGGAAGTACCGACGCGGAGCGTCGGGCCCCTTTATCATGGTTGACTGGGCGTCTCTATTGGTCCCGTGGTCTGCAAGTAGGCGATCAAGTCGCGGACGTTTTCTTCACTCAACTGGGCCAGCACGCCTTCAGGCATGATTGATACGCTACTCGGCTTCGTTTCAGTTATTAAGGCTTTGTCGATCACTCGTTCACCCTCGGGTGTTTGTAGGGTAACACTGTGTTCGCTCTCTTGTGAGATCACACCGGAGACCACACGCTCACCCTCTAACAGATAAACGCTCATGCGATAATCGGCGGGGACCACCGCGTTGGGGTCAATGATATTGCTGAGCAAGTAATCGAGATTGTGTCGATCGCTCCCCGTCAGATTGGGGCCCACCTTTTTGCCGTCGCCGTAGAGCTGATGACAGTTGGCGCATTGCTTCATAAAGATCCCCTTGCCAGCCACCAGACTAGCCGACGTGAGCGCCTCGGTAGTGAGCGTCGATTTCCACTTCGCCAACTCGCGCTGCTTCTCAGCGGGGGATTCACGAATTTCACCCCACACTTCTTGCAACCGCTTGAGCAACCTCGGGTCATCCAGGTTCACAATTTGACGGGCCTGATAGGGTGACAGGGCATCGCTTGGCAAGTCCTCCGACGCAATGGCCTCAAGTAACGCGGCTGCATGCGCGCGGCTGGCAACCAGGGAATCAATCGCGGCAGTGCGATCGAGTGCATGCCGCTGCCAATGCTGGATCAATCGCTGAGAAACCTGGGGACCATCGAAGTGGGCCAGTCCGCGCACCGCTTCGCGCGAAATCACTTTGTCGTTCTCCCACTTGAGCAAATGTGGTAATAGGTCGTCTGACGGATCACGGAGCAAACTTTCCAGCGCTGATCGGCGGGCTATCGGTTCGGAGGATGTATTGGCGGCAATCGACAGCAACTCGGCTCGAGCCCTCCCATCACCAAACACGACCGATAACTCGCGGACTATGCCCAGCTCTTCATCGGTGGCGTCTGCCCCTAGCGCACTGGAAAACTGTTTCCAAGCGGATGGAGCTGTCACACGCGCTCTGCCGCGTAAGGCTTCATTCATTCCACGCAGTATATGCAAACGACTACTAGCCGTCTTCGATTGGAGCGTAGCCAACAACAGTTGATCGACCGCCTGCGGAACGTCGTCCATCTGTTCGCAGATGCGGCGCGAGATCAATTGTCCGAGCAGTGGCATGTTCGATGACAAGGCCAGTTTGACCGCTGGTGTGGTATTACTTGGCACGGCATCGGCAATGCCGTACCAAATCATCAACGGTTGTTGTCGATCGTCGGCATCCTCGGCATGCGCGGACAGTATCGCTGCCAACGGTAGACGTTGCTCCAGTGGGACGCGTTGAAGTGCAGCGGCAATTTCCAGACGAACTAAACCCGAGGAGTCGTGTTGGGCGAGGCTGGAAAGCCGATCGATGGTAGTGGCTTCAACTGACGAATCTTCACTGAGCCACCGCACGGCCATGGCGCGTTGCGCCTCTTCCTTGGAAGCGAACATGCCTTCCAACTGGGAGGGTTGCACAGGACCAGCGGTGCGCTGCGTCAGCCAGGCTGGCAAGTTGCTGACCGCTAGTTCGCTGCGAGTGGCTCCATCGTAGATCACGCGGAAAATGCGACCACTGGTGCGGTGCAGCCCCGTGTTGTCGTGACATTCACCTGTATCGGACCAATCGTTGATCCACATTTGACCATCGGGTCCCGTCAATAGATCCAGCCCTCGAAAGAACGGATCTTGCATCACCAAGAAGTCCGGACCATGTGTGGCAACGTAGCCGCATCCCTCACGCTTCAGTACGTCCATGTTGACCCGCCGTCCGTGCAGATTGCAAGTGAACAAATTGCCACGGTACTGCTCTGGCCAGGCGGTTCCTTTGATGATCAGACAGCCCATGTGCGCGTGACCACCACCCAGCGCCGAAGTGCGATCGCTGACTCCAGCGCGAATATCGCTCCATTTTTCGCTCCCGTCGTCCCAGTGAACGTGATCGGCGGTGTGAGAAATCGATTGGTAGAAGTGGCGATTCAAATGCGTCCCGAACATCCGTTCGTAGAAGGCACCGGGAATCGCATGCCACAAATGCCCGATGACCGTATTGGTATAGAAGAGTTGCCCATCTGCGTTCCAATCGAGTCCCCAGGGGTTCGTCCCTCCATTACAGAAAACTTCGAACAGTTTTCGCTGCGGTTGATAACGCCAGATGGAGCAATTGAGTTGCACGCGTTGACTCTCCGGCGTCTCCGGTTGGCCGACCAGCGAAGTGGCCGTGATGCCGTGGCGTCCGTAAAGCCAACCATCGGGACCGAGCTTCAAACCGTTGACGACATTGTGACCTGCGCTCCCCACGTCGAAACCATCGAGCGCCACGATAGGCGCGGAATCGGGGACGTCATCGCCATTTGCGTCTGGAATGAAAATCAGATTCGGTGCACACAACGCCCATACGCCCCCAGTACCACACGCTAGGCTCGTCAGCCGAGTCCCTTCGTCCCAGAACACAGTACGCTTGTCAGCACGTCCATCGTCGTTGGTATCTTCCAGAATGATAATGCGATCGCGTAGGCTTAAGTCCCAACGGTCGGGTTGCTCCGCATAGGTATAACATTCTGCGATCCACAATCGCCCACGGTTGTCAAAGCACATAGCGATCGGCTGTTGCACGTCGGGTTCGGACGCAAAGACTTCGCAGTGAAAGCCCGGCGGCAGACTGGCCGTGGTGGCTGCTTCCTCAGCGGACATGGGAGACGTTGGTTCAGGCTCTGAGTTGAACGGAGCGGGAAAATCGTCACTCCATGCTAACGAGACTGAAACGCTAACAAGCAACAAAGCCGCGAGGGAAGTTCGCAGAAAAATCATTCGCATCTCCAATTTACGATTCGCGAGTCAACATCCAAACAATTATAATCTCAGTCGGTCGGCTTCATTCACTTCAATAAGGCATCAGGATGCATGATATTACAGCAACTTTTCGTAACGGTCAGCTTGAGTTATCTCAGCCCGTCGACTGGCCTGATGGGATGCGTGTGAAAGTGGTTCCAATATTGACGTGCTCAGCGATCGATGAGGCACACGCAGACGCTGAGATTCCAACAACGATGACACAGTGGCCGGATGGTTTCTTGGATAAGATTCGCGCGCAATGGGGCGATGGCCCGCTTGAGCGTCCATCGCAAGGAGAGTTTGAACAACGCGAGGACTGGTAATGCCCTGGCTACCCGATACTAATGTTTGGATTCAGGTTCTCAAGCAGCCGGGATGTTCTGTTGAAAGCCGTTTGCTAAGCCATCCGCCTGCGGAAATCCTTTTCTGTTCTATCGTTAAAGCTGAATTATGGCATGGTGCTTTCAAGTACGATCGTTCGGATCGTCGTGTCGCTGCACTTGAAAAGCTGTTCGAGGGCTTCAATTCGAT
>JBGSJT010000723.1:0-5960 GCA_041741715.1 Pirellulaceae bacterium
GCACCCATTGGTATGCAGACTTTGGGTCATCGAGATCAACGCCTAGTTTTGAAACGTCAAAACCGCCGCTCGGATCGTCCGCCGAGTGGCAATCCGAGCAGTTTCGAGTCAGCCATTGGTGGCTGGCGTCACCCGATCCACGCGCTGCGCAGCGACTTTGATTACTGAGAACAATCATCAGGCACACCGCAGCTAGGCAGCATCGGCACCGGTACCAAATCGTAAGCAACACGGCAGATCGCTGGAGAGTGTTCAATGTAAAAAATAAATCCAAAGTTTTCATGGTGATTGCCGCGAAAGGATTCGATTCTTGAATGCTCCATTTCTACGGGGATACTTTAAGTGTACAGCATCGAACGAGACGGAGCATAACTTGCTTGACCAGTAAAGGCATTGTCGAAAACCATTCCCTCCCTTGCGAGTCGCGAGTAATGCGAGCGGAGAGGGGGGCTTTGTTGGAATTTCCCTCCCCGTCGCTTAGGCTCCGACCCTCCCACCGTAAGTCACGTCGAATACGACGTAACTTACGGTGGGAGGGTGAGTTGCACCGAAACTAAACCGGCGATCAGCGAGAAGTGTCGTTTTTTCTGCTGAATTTTTCATGGGTTTTCTGATCGTTCGTTTTCGAGCATGTGCGTTTTGAACGGAATGGGCATGCGCTGCGCCATCGTGTCGGCCATTTGAAGCGAGACTTCCAACGCCCGTCGATCGCCAGTCAAGTGATAATAGTCTAGATCGCCAGCGACCCAGACATGTCCGAAATTTGTGCTGTCTCCCATCCAGAACGGACGCCCTAGGCCTGTGGGAACGTCCTCCTGCCCGTAGTATCCCCCTGTATGATTGAGGCTGTGTAGCCAAATATCGCCCACCATCGGACCCTGGCCCACGGGGTTTTCCAGATGAGGATTTAATGCGTGGATGACGTCCACGTCGATGTGATGCCGAGCTCCCTGCTCCGCGCGAGAAAAGAACCGCTTGTCGCCGGTGCGCAGAAATTGCAAAAACAGACCATGGGACAGATCGTATTCGAGATTTCCCCAGTTCACGATTCTTTCACCAAACCAATCGCCGTAGTTGAGCATTCCATATTCACGCACCTCCTCTCGAAGTGCGAAATGGCTATCGATCTCACGATCCAACCACTTGTCGTATCCGAAGTACTTGGTCGGATCTCTTCGTGGGGGATAGTGTTCACTTTTTTGCGCCTCCACCGCGATAGATTTTGTGTCCTGAGTCTCCGCCTGACATGATGTAGGCCACGAGGTTTTGGACTTCGTTCGCATTCATTTGATTGAGAAGGGCTGTGGGCATTTGAGAAATGGGCGATGGCTTGATGTCCTCGACATCATCGCGCCGGACGATCGTAGGTTCAGCTTTCGGATCGGGTGAATACACAAGTATCGAATCGTCATCTTGTTCCACGAGCAATCCAGTGAGCAGCTTGCCGCTGTGCAGCAGAACTATAGAAGACTGATACTGGTCAGAAATGTTTTTACTGGGCTCGATGATCGCTTCCAGCAAATAGCGTGTGTCGAATTTATTTGGGACGCTCGTCAAGTCAGGTCCGACACCGCCGCCGAGTCCATCAAAGCGATGGCAGGCTCCGCAACTGACCGCATGGAACAAACTGCGACCTTGCTCAAAGCTGAGCTTTTGGGACGAGGTTTCATTAACCGCGGCCAGAGCCTCCGGTAACGTCCACTCTTTGCCAGGTCCTGCGGGCGGTTCAATCGGAAAGTCAGGAACAGGATTGAAATCTTCGCCGGTCAGCTCCTTCAGGGCGGCGCGTTCGGCGTTACTGCAGGAGGCCAGCGCCTCCTTGCGGATGTTGGTCAAGTAACCGGGATAGCTGGCTCCACCGCTCCCTTTGGCGGCAGTGTTGAGGAACGTGAAATACTGACGCCGCAGTTCAGGCGTCCAGCCTTGGCGAACTTGGCGAAGCGTGTAGGCAATGTCGATGGCATCGGTCGGCGGTGGGTTCTTCATGATCTCCTTGAGCTTCGATCCCTTCTTCTCGTTCTGCTCTTCGATGCCGTTCCACGACACCGGTTTGCCGAGACCACGATCTGCCAGCAGTTGCATGCCCTTGGCGGCCACGCTTGGAGCTCGCAGATAGGTCAGCAGCCGCAGCACCTCGGTACAGACATCGGCGTCGCGCGCCGGCAACATCGGGTCGAGCTTTCCAATCAATTCGTGTCGTTGCTCAGTGGAAGGACTTCCCAATCGTTCCATCACTAGGGCGTACGCGCGGAAAAGTCCCAACTGTTGCGATAAAGGAAGGCTGGCCATCGGTAGCTCATTAAGTCTGTCGAACAGCCGTTCGCGATGTTCGGGTTTGCCCATGCGAGCGAGCGCTACGGTCGAGGTGATCCGAGCCTGCACATCCTTTTCGGAAAACACTTTCGCAGACCAAGTTGCCACTGGCTGCGATTCAATCGCGATTCGTGCGGCGTAACGCAAGAAGCGATCGTCACTGGCAAGATGCGGCCACGCCAACTCCACCGCCGCCGGATCAACGACACCATGAAACGCTTCCAGCTGGCGGCGTGTCTCAGCTGCAGCAGGCAAAACCTGTGGAGCCGCTGGGGCGGTAGAAGCCTTGCCGGTGTATACGACTCGCATCAGTTCGGACTGTGTGCCTCGACCACCGGTCGTGAAGTACAGAGCTCCATCGGCACCGACGACTGCATCGGTTACGGGCAATGCAGGGCCGGAGACGAATTCTTCCGCTTCGGCCTTGTAGCTTGCACCCTCGGGAGTCAGATGGATCGCAAGTATGCGACCGTACGTCCAATCAAGTGCGTAAACGGCGTGCTGGTACTTCGCCGGAAATCGAGTCCCTCGACCGCTGATCATTCCGGTGGGCGAACCCGGCCCGATATTGACCAACGCGGGCAAGCTGTCTTCGTAGTATTCCTTCCACTTACCAGAGCCGTTTCGCCATCCGTAGTCGCCTCCGCTGACAACGTGGCAAATACGCGTTGGGCGATACCACGGCAGCCCAAGGTCCCATTCCATGTCAGCGTCGTAAGTGAACAGGTCACCCGGAGCGTTCAATGTGACGTCGTATTCATTGCGAAAACCGGCGCAATACAAATCATGTGTTTTGCTGGCAAGATCAAATCGAGTGATCCATCCGCCTGGTGCTAGAATGCCTGCCGCATGCCCTTTCGGATCTTGCAGTCGCGGAAGAAGCTGGTCTTCCGCAGCCGACGGATTGCGATGACGAACCACCTGGCCGCCTGCGGGAAGTGGCGTGTGATTTCCGGACACCGCAAATAGATGCTTACCGTTTTCCGCATCAACCAGCGCATGATTGCCGTGTTCGCCCTTGCCGAAGTATGCGGACAGCAGCTCGGCATGATCCAACAAATCGTCGCCGTCCGTATCGGTGACACGATACATCCCTTTGCCGGTGATCGACGCGTAAAGACATCCGGACTTCCAAAGCAAACCCTGGGCGGCTGACAAATCAACGGGCAGTTTCTCTACAAGCGGCGGTCCATCGGTTTTGACAGTGACTCGATACAATCCTTCTTTGTCTTGGTCGGATGTAATCATGCGCCCTCGGTCGTCAATCGTCAGCGCAACCCAAGAGCCCTGCGTCTCTTTGGGAACCACGTAAACGGTTTCGACTTTGAATCCACGCGAGATATTCAAGCCGCGATCATTGACAATTTTCTTGCTCGTACGCCGATTGGGTTTGTCGGAAGCTTTTCCTTCGCTTGAGTTTCGGGTGATGAAGTCCTGCGGCTTACCTGCCGCTGCTGCCGCGTCATGCGAAGCGACAGAGCTTAGAAGCTGCTCCCCTTCGGCAGCGTTCAAGGTTCGCAATTTTAATTCCTTAAACTCGACTCGCATCGCTGATCCTCGATGCAGTTGCAACCCGAGCACGCCGCTTGCCATCGCGTCTTTGTGATGGTCATCGACGTCGATCGTCGTGATCCCGTTCACTTGATGAATCAATTTGCTGCCGACGGCAATGATGCGGATGTTGTTCCACTGCCAGTCGGTGAAAGTCTCATCACTACCAACCTTACCAAGTTGCTTGACCGTTCCATCGGCGGCCACTTCGACTCGTTGCCGGCGCGTGGCGATCATGCCTCGCCCATCATACTTTTCGCCGTACAACATGCCGAAGAACTTCGACGTTGGGTGCAAATCCAACTGATAGCCCTTCAGCGCAAACATCGGCTCATCAATGAATTGACTGCGATACTGCACCCCCGAATTGTTGCCTTTAAACCGAACGGTCGCCGTAAATTCAAAATCAGACACGTCGCCAGCCTGCCAGACTAGGAATGTGTTTTTCTCAATCTTCTTGTCAGCCGTCGTTTCGCCAACGATCGCTCCGTTTTCAACGCTCCAGAATCCATCGAGCCCTTTCCATCCCGCTAAATCCTTTCCGTTGAACAAAGATTCAAAATCAGCGGCCTTCACGGATGACGTAGCGAGCCAAAGGAAAAAAACGAACGTCGAGAGAGTTTTAATTGAGTGTTTCATGATTCTCAGTTTGTGAATGATAAGAAAAACGGGCCGTGAGGAAGAGTGTGAGCGAGATATGCGAAAAATGGCGTGTCAGCATTTTCCACGAATCCATTGTTTTGCCTCATGATGAATCCCATAAGCCGAGTAGGTCTGGCCGGCGCGTCCACCTTTGTTCCCGGGTTGGTGTTATCGGCTGCGTTGGCTAACGAAACTATTGGTCCAGAATGGCTTAACAGTCCGAGCAGAAGGATCACCACGGAGACACGGAGCAGCACAGAGTTTTTCGCTCGACTGGAATGCGTTTCTCTGTGTAACTCTGTGTCTCTGCAATTCATTTCTAAGGGTTGATTGCATTGGAAATCAATGAACTTACTGGTCAGATTATTGACGCGTCGATCAAGGTTCATCGTTATCTGGGACCTGGCTTGTTGGAGTCGTCTTATGAGGCGGTGTTGGCTTACGAACTTCGGAAACGCGGGTTGCATGTCGAAACTCAACTCGCTCTTCCTATCACCTACTAAGATGTTCATTTGGATGTTGGCTATCGAATCGACTTGTTTGTTGAGCGAGAAATCATCGTCGACCTGAAGGCTGTCGAAAAGATGATTCCTCTTTATGATGCTCAGCTCCTGTCGTACTTGAAACTCAGTGGGAAAAAGATTGGACTTCTTATCAATTTTAATGTTGTTCTGCTGAAAGACGGTATCAAGCGAATGGCAAATCGAGTCGCTGGAACGTGGGTTTCCGGGTTGGGTTTAACCACGGAGACACGGAGGGACACAGAGATCAATTGAACGTCAGTCTTGGTTTTTCATTTTCTCTGTGTTTCTCTGTACCTCTGTGGTTGCTTTGTTTCCGCCGCGACAGGCGGGGATGGATTTCACCACAGAGTCACAGAGCAACACAGAGATTCATTGAAGGTCAGGTTAGTTTTTCATTTCCTCTCTGTGCCCCTCTGTGCCTCTGTGGTTGTTTTGTTTCCTCGGCTGACTTTGTCACGCTCGCGTCCTCCGGGAAGCCATGACTTTGGCAAACTTTCCGACAATCGTTCGATGACGGGCTTGGATTCAGCTTTCGAAACCAAGTTGGTGAATTCGCGCGGATCGGTCTGGTGGTCGTAGAGTTCTTCGCTGCCGTCGGCGTAGCGGATGTAGTGGTAGCGTGCGTCCGTCACAGCGGCATTGCCGACGTCGTGCGAGGTCACCGCGACATGGGACCAATCCTCATCGGGATTTTTTAACAGAGGAGCCAGGCTGTGACCGGCTAGCTTCTGTGGCACGTGCTGGTTTAGTTCACAAAGTTCCATGAGCGTTGGATAGATATCAAGCAAGCTAACGGGGGCCGCGCAATTCTTGCCAGCCGTAGTCATGCCTGGAATGCTAATCAGAAACGGAACACGTGTTGTTTGTGTCCACAAGGCCCGCTTGTGTAACCATTCTTTCTCGCCGATGTGATAGCCGTGGTCGGACCAC
>JBGSJT010000724.1:0-5094 GCA_041741715.1 Pirellulaceae bacterium
ACCAAACTTAATTCATTGCAAACTGGAGCGGTCGGCCATCGATGTTTCGATCGCCAGTTTCCCACTGCGCGGTAGGAGCATCATTGGCCGACAACGCAGCGGAGATCACTGTGATTTCTTCAGTGAAGAGTTATCCACTGGTAACCGCATCGTAATTGCTGGTCGCCGTGAGTCGAAAATCAGCCGGGAGCAATTGGCCGTTCAGCTTCTAAGTCGCAAGCATGTTCTGGTAACGAATCTCAGCGAATTAAACCCTGTCGTACTCGTTGCGTCTAGTTCTCTTGAGCCGCGCAAGTCCAAAGTACTTAAGTTCGATTTTTCGATCCGGCTTCCTGGAAGATGTCTCTACTTCGTTGCATCCTAAATAAAAATAGCGAGTCTATCGCTAGCAAGTCTTCTTGCAGTGACAAGTGACAAGCGGTTCTCTATTAATCGAAGGTTATGGCGCTACTCCTCTTGCCCGAGCAGGAGTGATTAAGCAGGGCCGATTACCCAACGATTTCCTACTCGAGCAACATCACTAAG
This sequence comes from Pirellulaceae bacterium, assembly GCA_041741715.1. Classification (GTDB taxonomy): domain Bacteria; phylum Planctomycetota; class Planctomycetia; order Pirellulales; family Pirellulaceae; genus Aureliella. Next base: position 526 of record JBGSJT010000724.1, read on the forward strand.
CTGCGACGAGGCTGAAGTCGCCGTTGGAGTCGAGGGGCAAACAGCGGCCTCCGTGATCGCAGTAGAGGCCACGGCTGAGGATTTTTGCAGAAAAAGTTGTTTCAGCGCGCAGCCAACAGCCAGTTCGTTCGTTTGCATTGTAAATGCGATGATTTTTTAGGCTCCCGAGTCCAATCGGGAGGGCGCTTCATCGCCAAGCTTACAGCATTAACCTCGCGTTGGAGAAAGTCGATGAGCCGGAAATACCGTAATCTTGGAATCGAGTCATTGGAAGGTAGAGAGTTGCTGGCTCAGTACTACCCGTACACACCGCTGGCTGGAGCAGGGGTCAATTTGGAGGCGATGTCCATGAGTTACAATCCCTCAATTAGCGATTCTAATCACCTCACCACTCGAGTTCGAATCACGAATCCAACGAGTCATAAGGGAGGATTCAATTTGAACGTTTATTGGGAAGATGGCGCTGGCAGACGCTCGCCGGAACCGATACCGTCATGACGAGTTTGAGCTCGAGGCCAAGCGGAAGGAGACTATCGAACTGATGAAACGAGCAGTTTCGTCATTCAATCTTAAGGAAGAATTCGTTGTCCGTACCAGCTTAAACTTTGGAAACTATGATTTCCGCAATGAAACATTTCCGCTGGACGGGTATTCGGAGTCGCACTATTTCTACGCGAGTCACTATCCGCACGGGTCATTTCCCAGCAATATCAAAGTGTTCATGAAGAACGTCAATTCCGTGAGGCAATTCGGGCTGTCCAATGCCAAGGCGCGAGACTTTCTCCAGACCCGGAAGGACAGAAATGGGCGTATAGATCGACGAGTCTATCTAGTGCTGCACCTGCGAATAACAGGCATCAAAACTGAACCCGACCAACTTCAAGCCGAGATTACCAAGGCATGGCTCTACGACAAGCCGAATTGGACCCAAGAGATCGCGAAATTTGACTTCACGCAGAAGCCTGCTGCACCCATTTCTGAAGAACCGATGCCGCTGAACTCTTCAACAACCAGTGCAGCACTTCGGTAGTCAGCCTTATCAACTTCGGCTTAAGCGAGCCAAGTCAACCGTGCCTGAGAGACTCAGCGTTTGTCAGCTTGGCTCGCAATTGTTGAGTGGATCTTGATCGATGGTAGCGAAAGGTTTTTGGAAAACGCATTCTTGTGGATGCTGTTGCGTTGGATACGGTGTCCGCTCACAGATTGCAAACTTTGTGCGGGCGCCCCTCACCGGATGGCCCCATCGACCTTCGCATCTTCACCTAAATGGGAGGGCCGAACGTGTGTATCTTCATCAGACTGCTTGATTAAGCTGGCGAAGAAGGGCAGGCTAACCAGTTGCATAGCGCGTTGAGTATCGTAGAGGACATGCTTGTTGACCATCTGCACCTGCCCTTGTTCATCGAAAACTTGCTCAACCATAGCGACAGCTTGAAGCTGAGTTGTTTGGGACAGATCCATCTTTGCAAAGTAAACCCGGTCGCTAGACGCCCAGCTTTCGGTGACATTGCCTTCCTTGTTGAGGAACAACATGCGAACATCGAACGGATCGCCATTTTTTGAGGGGTAATTCTACACTGTTTCCTGCCTTGACAGTAATCTGATTGCCCCATCCTTGGGCACGATTGCTCGCAGGCCTTAACCATATGTGAATGTCACTGTCTGGTCACCTTCCAGCACTCGCACCGACTCGCTAATCCAGTCTGGGAACGAATGAAAAAGGTCGCAATAGCGCTGCGGAACCGGATATTTGGTTTCGTCGATTGCTCTTAGGACGGGATTTCGAACATCATGTAGTTGAGTCGAAATCCGATGTTGAACCGTAATTTTGATCGTCGAGTATGTGTCGACGAAGTACGCTTTGTGCCAGTGCTTTGCGAATTTTGGATCGAGGTCTGCGAAGCGGAAATCGATGAAAGAACGAGGAGCAAGTGGTATTACTCCATCAGCGAGAACTTGATTCTTGATTTGGTCAAAGAGTCGACGATGATGGTCCGCTGCAAGCTGGTCGCCGCGAAAGTCAATCGCGTGTTGGCAAATGATGTCGCCAAACTTCCGCAGATCTGTGTGCCACGCGACGATTTGGGCGTGGCTTGCCGATGCCACTCGCACGACCTGTTCGATACCACGATGCCCCGTTTCATCCGTCAGTCTGGCAATCGAAAGTCTCGACCAAAGCAGTTTTGCAATGCCACTAGCGAGTTCACTCTTGGAGGGCAAGATCGACGCACGATGCTCGAATCGTCGATCGTCAACAGGGGGGGTGCGAGGTACCAATGCGGTTCACCGGGGCGACCGTTTGCTTGCTGTCTACGAATTGGACCATCGAGCGGCTCCTTCGACACAGAATTTGGAGTATCGCTAACTTTCCAGGATACCCAGAATTTCCCTAACTCTCCACCGTAATGTACTGACAGCTAAAAATCGAGACTGGCCACGTTCCGTTGGTGTATGGGCTTATCGCCTTCTACCAGAACGTGCAATTAAGAATCCAACAGTACCCTGGAGGGCAACCAGAAGCAAAATGAAGAATCCCGTTTCCGCGAAAAAGGCGTCAGTGTCGTAGGTATAGGGAAAAGTCATACAGTTCACCGTTACGAGGTAGACTGCATAAAACAAGAAGCCGAATCGGGTCGTCAGGAGAATGGTTGCTCCCACGAGTAGCGAGGTTCCAACAATCGCGTACGTCGGGAGAAACAATATGACGTTTAGGCCGCAAGCGCAGATCACAGTTGTCACCGAGGCAGCGGCAACGACGGACCCAGTAAACCGCCGCGTAAATGCCAGAATAAACAGCACTCCGAGGCTGACCATAATCTGCGTCGCCATCTCGATAGCAATGCGTCCAGCCAATTCTCTTGGTCCGAGCAACTCAAGCGGATCTGTTACTATCGTGACCCCAAACAGGCGCGTGGCTCCTCCTACGTACGCAACGACCACAATCGCGGCAAGTGTTCCCAGGAACAAATCTCGACCGACCACCGGATCTAGGACTTGTCCTCTGATTAGTCGGCTCCAGGAAATCAACAGTTGTGGCCAAGTGCGACGTGCCAATGGTTCGATCGCGGTATACAGCAATCCACATAATGCTGCCAACATCAGCGAGACGGCGGCATTCGTAATCAAATGCTGAGTCTCAAAATACGGGAACGGTATATGATTTGTTAGGCATAGACTTCCGAAAAAGTCTAGCGCCAGGACGGCTAGCATAAGACGGATGGCCCCGCGCCGATCGATTCGGCCACGGTTTACATTCGAGATACCGAATACTACCCCAGCCGCGCCAAACACGACGAACGTGAACGCCAAGATAAATACAGCGTTTCCCAATAACGGAGCTCGAACGGATGGGCTGATACTACGATTAAGTTCTTCCTTCTGAAAAACTTCAAAATAGATCGGACGCCCGCGATAGCTGGCAGCCTCAACCAGCAATGGTTCATCACTATTCGGCCAAACTCCCTCCCACGTCTTCAGCTCATCATAGGCACCAGGCGGAGTTCGCTGCCAAGTCGCCGGAGAAAGCTCCGCCAGTCGAAATCCCGTAAGTTCTTCAGAGAAAAGAGCTTCCCAATCAAGTTCACTTACTGCGGCTGGATCGTTCCACTTCTTAATGGGCGGTACCGCACGAAACTGCAGTAGTTTCCCTTCCGTATCCAGTTGTACGCCGATCATCCCTGGTTCGTTCCATTCCGGAGACGAACTCCACACGCGTGAACGAGCCAATTGGCCAAGTTGGAACCAAAAATCATTCTGAAACAAGACTCCTTCGTGCTGCCGATACCAAAATTTGATTGCCGGGTATCTCCTGGGCTTTCCCTGCGTCTGACGAAGACGAATCGACTGACGAATCTGCTGGATCTGCTCATCAAAACCGCACGCCGAGTCCATCGGCTGTGAAGTGTAGCCCAGATGCCGAATCACTTGCTTGGCGTCGGCCTCCAATACCGCCGGCGAACGTTCCGCCGAAACTTTTTGGATCAGGCTAGATTGACTACACAAGGCGGGGATCGCTAGCAGACCGAGGAGACCAACAATGCCTAACACCACCATCACTTTTGTAGGAATAGGATGGACATCTTCCGACGCCGCCACCAAATCCGGTGAAGGGATCTCACCGGCTCGGATTGCGGCAGCGAGCGCATCTCCACCCGGCAACGATGCTGCAAGTTCCGCAACGGAAGTCGGCCGATCCTGTGGATCTGACTCGAGGCAGCGACGAACCGCTCGATCGACGATCGGATCACAATCCTCAATAACTTCTGAGAGGTTTCTGGGAGCCGAAGAGTCTTCATGAATTTTTTGCAACTCCTGCAAAGAGTGCGCAGTGTGGACTTCCCTTCCTGAGAAGACTTCGAACAGGATCAAGCCCAAGCTGTAGATATCAGTACGAACGCTTGCTTCACCGCGTAGAAGCTGCTCTGGTGCCATATAGGCCGGCGTTCCCGACATGCCGATCACGTTCTCGCCATCGGCTGACATCGTTGCCAAACCAAAGTCAGTGATTCGCACTTGGCCTTGGCCATCGATCATGATGTTGGCTGGCTTGAGATCTCGATGCAAGACTCC
>JBGSJT010000725.1:0-19875 GCA_041741715.1 Pirellulaceae bacterium
ACTCGATAAGAATACGATCGTGATCTACTCGTCCGATCAAGGTTTTTATTTGGGGGAGCATGGATGGTACGACAAGCGTTGGATGTTCGAAGAATCACTCAAGATGCCTTTCCTGATTCGTTGGCCAGGAGTGCTTAAGCCCGGTACACAGTCAGCCGCGTTGATTCAAAACATCGATTACGGTCCGACCTTTTTGGAAGTGGCCGGCGCGGAGGTGCCCGATGAGATGCAAGGGCGGAGTCTGGTTTCACTGTTGAAAAACCAAGGCCAACCGTCGGCAGCCTGGCGCGATGCGATCTACTATGCCTACTACGAAAATGCGGCCGTGCACAACGTGCCAGTTCACGATGGCGTCCGCACCGAGCGCTACAAGCTGATGTTCTTTCCACGCACGCGGCAGTGGAATTTGTTCGATCTGGAAAAAGATCCTCAAGAGATGAAGAGCGTGCATGACGCGGCTGACTACGCTGATATCCTGAAGGGGATGCAGAAGCGCTATCGCGATCTGCGGCAGTTCTACGACGTCAATTCGGCGGTCATTCCCGCTACCAAGGGGGACGAACAGAAATGGCGCGAGCGCGACCAGCAGTTGACCGCCAATGCCAAACAAGCCACCGACGCTCAACTGGCTTTTATTGGCGATTCGATCACCCAAGGTTGGGAAGGTAATGGCAAGAGCGTGTGGGAAAAGTTCTACGCCCCACGCCAGGCGATCAACTTGGGGATCGGCGGAGATCGCACTGAAAACGTGATTTGGCGATTGACACATGGCAACCTTGGCAAGATCAAACCCAAAGTGGCCGTGTTGATGATCGGCACCAACAACACCGGACACTTCATGCAAGATCCCGCAGAAGTGGCGGGAGGGGTCAAGGAGATTCTAAATATCCTTAAGCGAGAACTCCCACAGACCAAGGTCATCTTGCACGGTATCTTCCCGCGCGGTGCCGGCGAGTTCGATGAAGCCAGATTGAACAACATCGCCATCAATCAGTGGATTCGCCGCTTTGATGATGGTGAACAAGTCCATTTCCTGGAGATTGGCGAAACGTTCCTGGAGCCCGATGGGTCAATCAGCAAGGAGATCATGCCCGATCTGTTGCACTTAAGCACCGCCGGTTATGAGCGTTGGGCCAAGACGCTCGAACCAAAGCTGAAAGAGCTTGGGTTGTAAACTATGCGAGTGATTTGTCAGCACTACGACCTGCGATTGCGTGATCCATTCACGATCGCGCGCGGTACAGTCACTGTGCAGCCCACGCTTATCGTGCGACTGGAACACGATGGCTTGGTCGGCTTGGGAGAGGCTACCACCAATTCGTTTTACGGAGCGACATTGGAGAGTATGTCGGCGGCTATCGACAGTGTAGCGAGCCGACTGCGTGATTGGACCTTGGAGAATCCCGCCGAGCTGTGGCGGGCGCTCGATCCACAGTTGTCTGATTGTCGTTTCGCGCAGTGCGCGCTCGATTGCGCCGCGTGGGATCTATATGCACAAATGCATGGGGAAGCGTTGTGGAAGTTGTGGGGGCTGCGCGACGACGACGGTTATCCACCGAGTTGCTACACCATCGGCTTGGATACACCCTCCGAGATGGTTCGCAAGATGCATGCCATGCCCGATTGGCCCATCTATAAAATAAAACTCGACGCCCGAGGTGGAATGGACTTAGTGCGCACGCTTCGCGCCGCCACCACCAGTCGTTTTCGCGTCGACGCCAACTGTTCGTGGCGAGCCGAGGATGTAGTCGCACGAGCGGCGGAGTTGGCTGACTTAGACGTAGAGTTGATCGAACAACCACTGGCTGCCGAGGAGTACGACGCCATGCGCGGTCTCAAGGGGAAGTGCGCGCTACCACTGATGGCCGATGAGAGTTGCCAAGTCGAAAGTGATGTTGAACGTTGCATAGATGCGTTTGATGCGATCAACATCAAGCTGGTCAAGTGCGGCGGCCTGACCCCCGCGCGGCGAATGATTGCGCGCGCCAAACAGAATAGTTTGAAGGTAATGGTCGGCTGCATGACCGAATCGAGCGTCGGGATCGCAGCGGGAGTTCATTTGCTGCCGCTGCTCGACTACGCCGATCTTGACGGTGCGCTGTTGCTGGCCGACGATATCGCCACTGGCTTAAATTGGCAACGCGGTTATTGTCAACTGCCACGGCAGCCAGGGTTGGGCGTAACGCTGCGCGACGGAAGATAGACGCGGGAGGCGGAGCCCCCAAGACAGTGCGTTCCCAGGCGGGAGCCTGGGAACGAGCCTAAGGCTAGAAAAGCTCGCAGGGGTCCAGGACTAGCCCCGTACTCAAAGACATAAAGGAAAATAATTTCATGACGCAAAAGCTATTTGATCGCGTGGGTGGCGCGGACGTCGTCTATCAGCTCGTCCACAAAATGTACGAAGGTGTTTTGGCCGATCCCGAGCTGAGTCCTTTTTTTGAGCATGTTGAATTGGAACGCTTGCAGCGCATGCAGTTTGAATTCATCGCCTCTGCCTTGGATGGTCCGATCAGCTACTCCGGTGCTGAACTGCAAGCGGTCCATGCGGGGAGGGGGATCACCGCTCAGCATTTCTCCAAATTCGTCGGGCACTTGGCCACAGCCATGGAGACGCAGGCCATCTCGGCTGACTTAGTCGATGAGATGCTAGGCCGCATCGCCCTGTTTCGTGATCGCATTGTCGGAAGTGCCAACGTCGACGGTTAGAGATAGAACGGAAAATCGATTTTTGGACTTTCATTTTTTTGCCGCAGATCTTTTTGTCGGAAAAAACGACACTACTCGCTGATCGCCAGCCAGGCAAGTTGGCTGGGGTCTATGGTCCGACGGCGGATTGGTCGCTCATGCCTAATTGCTGCATCTTGCGATAGAGATTGGAGCGATGCATGCCCAACTGTTTCGCTGCGGCGGCCAGATTGCCGTGAGCCGCTTCGACGTGCCGCTCGATGTATTGCCGTTGAAAGGTATTGGAGGCGTCGGCCAAGCTCATATTGGATGGTACGCTCAGCACATCCCCCGAGGAAAGTGGAGACAATACGAAGGCCAAGTCGGATTCTTCGACCACTGCTCCACTGGTCAAGTAGGCCACGCGCTCCATCAAATTTCGTAGCTCGCGGACATTGCCAGGCCAGGCATGGGTGAGCAATCGACGACGCGCTGAATCGGAGAGCTTGGGTGGTGGGCGACCGATTTGATGTCCGAATTGTTCGAGGAAAAATTCCGCCAACACAATCACATCTTCACCGCGCTCGCGCATCGGAGGTATCTGCAGCGTGACCACGTTTAGTCGAAAATAGAGGTCTTCGCGAAAACGTCTTTCGCGGACTAGTTTTACTAAGTCTTGATTGGTGGCGGCAATGACGCGGACATCGGTTTGGATCGACTTGGAACCACCGACACGCACTACCACTTTGTCTTCCAGTACGCGCAACAACTTGGCTTGCCCACCTACGCTCATTTCGCCGATTTCGTCCAGCAGCAATGTTCCGCCACTGGCCAATTCAAATTTCCCAGCCCGTTCGCTGACCGCATCGGTGAAGGCACCTTTTTCGTGTCCGAATAATTCACTCTCTAGGAGTGTTTCGGCGATGGCAGCGCAATTGACCGCCACGAAGGCTTGGTCCTTGCGAGAACTTTGTAGATGTAAACTCCGCGCGATGACTTCTTTGCCTGTCCCATTTTCGCCTAGGATCAGTACCGCCAACTCGGTGGGTGCCACGCGGGCAACGGTATCGCGCAAGGCGCGGATTTGTGGGCAATCACCGATAAGTCGCAGCGATTCGGAGGCGCTTTTGACCAGCCGATCGCGACTTTTAATCAGCGAGGCGATGTGTTGCGTGTTTTCGACAGCGGCAGCGGCATGTCGCGCCAGCTCGACCAGGAACCGCTCATCGTCGGGCGAGAATTTTCCTTGGCGATGATTGAGAACTTCAAACACTCCCAGCGGTCGATTGCGTCGATCCAGAAGCGGAACGGCAACCAACGAATGCGTGGCATAGCCTAGCTTCTGACCAACTTTACTATTGATTGCGTCGGGGTCACCTGAGCTATCCCAACGTTCCGGATGCCCTTCCCTGAGAACTTGTCCGGCGATCCCTTGGTCGTCTCGGATGCGTAGCGGCTCATCTTCGACCCCCAGCGCGGGATGTCCCACCAATTGGTTCGCGGCTTTGTCCCACAGGAAGATACTGGCGCGATCGCCGTGCAATACGCGGGCGGCGGCTAGGGCCATGTTGTTGAGCAGCTCACTCAAATCATGGCTCTGTTGCCAATCAGCGGCCAGTTGCAGGAGTGTTTGGAGTTGTTCGACGCGCGACTGGAGCTCTGAGTGGTCGCAGGCGATCAGCAGACCGCTACGGAGCATGCGCGCCATCGCTTCAGCTTCGTTGGCATCCACGACACTAGCTGGACTGAGCAGCAGCACTTCGGACGGCTGCGTGCGTCCGGTGATGGGGACGGCCAACCAGCCAGAGGCGCTAAGCACCGCCATTTGATCGCAGGCCGAGGCAGCCAGATCGATGGGTAGCTGCGAGAGGGAGCTGGCCGCGCCAGCTACTTCCCAATGATCCCCCTGCTGATGGACCCAGGCCACGCGGGCTGGTCCCAACTGGCCCCCTACGGCCGACAGGGCTTGTTGGCGAAACTCTCCCGCCGATTTGCTACGGGCGATCGCCGCCAACAGTTCGCTCGCGAGACTGCAATTCGAACTGGATGGGTTCACTGTCGTCATGTCATTCCAAAACAGACTGAGAGGAGATTTTTGTAGATTCTTCAGTGTAGTCCACGCACCCCGCGCATAACAGCCTGCGATAATAGACAGCAGCTCGTTTGTTCTGCCAGAAGTGGCTTGAAAAGCTCAATTCCGACTAATAGTCGAACCAAGCTGCGATTATGATATTCTCTAGTGGAATTCGCACACGGTGAATGAGAGTATCGCGCAGTTATGTCTAAATCGATTCGCCGCATTGGAGCCAGCCAGCTTGCCACGGTCTCTGAATTCCAGACGCCGCAGGGGGAGACTATTGCGCTTAAAGAATTCAATCGGCTACCACTGTCACCACTACAACGCGAGCGGATCTTTGGCGCGGCGGAGCGATGGAAGCAACTGACTGTGCCCGAACTGGTCCACTATTTGGATGTCTCAGCGGGACAGGATCAGATCTCAATGGAGCTGCTGGACCGCAGTGCAGCGATCCGGTTACGTGAAGGACCATCTGATCCGCGATTGGTCTTGCATACCATCCGTGGCTTGCTAATGGCCTTAGCACAGTTGCACGAGCTGGGACTGCTGCATGTCAATGTGAAGCCCACCAATGTGTTCTTTGATAGCGATGGGCGTGTCCGCTTGAGCGATGGGCTATTGATCGATGCGCGACTCCCCGTGGCCTTGCCTCCTCCGTTGAATTTGAAGTACCTAGCCCCTGAGCTAGCCAGTTCCAACTATGGGCCCGTTTCGCCAGCTACTGATTTATACTGCGTTGGCTTTTTGGCGCTGGAGTTGCTGGGGGGGGATCGATTTCCGCGCGCCTTCCAGGGGATTCGCGGCGACGCGGGGGACGAGGATATGGCTTGGAGTCAATGGCACGGCTCGTCACAGACCGCGCCGAGCGCCAATCTCTTTGCCAAAGGATGCCCCGACGAGTTGGCGAGTGTGATAGCTCGCTTGGTCGCCAAACAACCGAGTCTGCGATACTCGACGGCGCGACAGGCGTTGCACGATCTGCCGCAAGATATCACTGGACAGAAGCCAGCCACACCCACACCCCGTCCAACCACGGAAAAGAAACGAGAGGCGCTCGCCACACATGTCATCACGCGCCCCGCCACTGGCATCGTACTAGCCATTGCTTCTGGATCACGAACAGGCGAAATGATTGGCTCCAATGAAAACGAATTGATGCTTGGCTTCGACCACGATTGTTTTGTTCGCTTTTCGCATGACCAGTATCCCCATGGCGGTGGCAAGGTGTTGATGCGTCGCGGTCCTCAAGGTTGGTATGCGCTGCGTGTCGCGGGGGACTCGGCGTTTGTCAATCAACATGCGCTGGAGGAAAAGTGTCCGCTGCGATCGGGCGATATTGTGCGACTCTCCTCACGCGGTCCCGACGTTCAATTCACCATGCAGAGCGGAGGCGTGGCGATCCGTTCCTTGGTCGAACGTTTCTTACCGACTCAATCACAGCGTCCGCTCAGTCCTGGGGTATTGGCTGCCGCCACCGCTGCCGCCGCATCGGCTGTGGGGCCACGCGGTACAGTTGTCTCCGCTCCCCAGCAGGTTGGGGCAACCAAGCCAGTCGCTTCGGATCGAACCCCCGCCACTGTGGCTGGTCCGCGTGTTTCGCAACAACTCGCGTCGAAAAAGATTTCCGTGGTTGGTCCGCCCGTTGAAAAGGTGCCCGTTGAGAAGGTGCCCGTTGAGAAGGTGCCAGGTGAGAAGGTGCCAGTGCACAAACTGGTCGTTCACAAACTAGCTTGGCTCCATCCACGTTCATGGAACACCGCGCTCAGGAATTTTTTCTTGGCCCTGCTGGGAGCGATAGTTATTATCGTGTTGGCTAGCCTGCTGATGCGTCCCGCCACTGCACCGACCGTTCCACCTCAGCCTGACAACGCAACAGGAGCGGTAGATGTAGTCGAAGCAAGTAGTGCGACCGATCCAATGTTAGGGTCCGAATCCGATACGGATCTCACTCCAGCTCACGACAACACTCCGACTCCTAGCGAGAAGTAGAGTAACGACAGATGCAACGCGCCGGTTTAGGTTTAGACTTGGGGACCACGATATCGCTCGCTTCGATCGTAGATGGAAGTGGCCGACCGACCGTAGTGAACGGCCCTGCGGGGAGCCATCTCATCCCAAGTGCTATTTACTTCGACAAACAAATAGTGGTTGGCGAAGCCGCGCTCGATTTGGGATTGCGCGATCCCCAAGGGTTGGCTGAGGCATTTAAACGCGACATAGGCAAGCCACATTACAGCCGCGAGATTCGCTCCACGCAAGTTCCACCAGAAGTGCTGACCGCTTTCCTGATTCGGCATTTGATTGGCAACGTGCGGGCCGCGCATGGTGACATTGATTCTGCTGTGGTGACTGTTCCCGCTTACTTCGACGAACGCAAGCGGACCGCCACGCAGCAGGCGGCCCAATTGGCTGGACTTGAAGTGCTAGATATTATCAATGAACCGACGGCGGCGGCGATTGCGCTGGGGCATGAGATGATGCTGGAAGCACGGCCCAACGATAAACCACGACGATTGTTGGTCTACGATTTGGGAGGTGGCACGTTTGACGTGACGTTGCTGGAATTCGCCGATCGCACCTTTCGCGCGTTGGGGACCGACGGTGATATCTATTTGGGAGGTCGCGATTTCGATGAACGTATCATCGGTCTCATAGCCGACTACTTCCGTGAACGGCATGGTGTCGACCCACGACACAACATCGTCGAAATGCAACGCTTGTGGAAATACTCGCGGCAACTCAAGCACGACCTGTCGACCCAATCACGCGTGCAAGTCGATTTTGAATACGAAGGGATGGTGGTCCATTTCGACTTGGAGCGAACCGAATTCGAAGATGCCATTGAGCCACTGGTCGAACGTTCGATGTCCACCACGCGCGACGTCATTCTGGCAGCTGGTTTTAGCTGGGAAGACATCGACGAATTCATGTTGGTGGGTGGCTCCAGTCGCATACCGATGATCGCCAGCAAAGCCCAAGAACTATCGGGCCTACTACCGCGTCTGGCATCCAATCCCGACGAACTAATCGCGCACGGCGCGGCGTTGTACGCGGCCACCAAACGCGGGGACATTCTCGATGCGGCCGCGCAATTCGATGTGGTCAACGTCAACGCACACAGTCTAGGTGTTCGCGGCACCGACGCGGCCACCAAGCAAAAAGTCAATAAAATTCTGATCCCGCGCAATACGCCTCTCCCCGCTTCCAAAGTATATAGCTTTGTCACCTCGCGCGATGGGCAACGCAATGCCAAAGTCCCATTGTTAGAAGGGGAGAGTGAAAACCCCGACTACTGTACGTTGCTGGGAGAATGCCTCGTCAAAATCGATACCTCGCTCCCCAAGGGTTCAGGGATTAAAGTTATATGCAATTACGCTGCCAATGGTACAATTTCGGTAACGGCCAAGCTGGCGAAAAACAACGTGGCCGCTTATGTGGAAATCCGTCGTGACGGTTACTCGACACTCGAATCGCTCGATATTTGGACGGCGCGTCTCACGTCGGGTGGTGATATTCAGTCGACCGAGGTTCTGTCGCAACTTACCGGTCGGCCGGCTGCGATCCCGTTGGTTGATCGCAGCGACAAAGATAAAGTGATCAGCCGACTGGATGATCTCTACCGCTTTGTCGGCAAGTTGTCGCTGGACATCCCCCCACCTGCGCGCGCCCGGCAGACGCATGAGTTGCTTGGAAACTTGCAACTAGAAACCGTAACGCTCAAGCAACTAATTCGGCAACTCGAAATGCGACATCAACAGACCGAACGTTTTCAGGATCGACTTGAGTTGGCAGGTCAATTGGCACAGCTCAAGATGGCTTGGGAGCATTCGATGCGTCTGCTTGATCACTCGCTAGTTGTGCTGGGGCGCGAGTGTCTAGTGGAGAACCAAGTAGACCAGAACGCGGTCAGCTTCATCGAGGAAGCTCGCGAATTGCAAGCGGTGTTGGATGGCTAGCCTGATTGCCAAAGAAGCTATGGAAGATTTCGACGCGTATCATTTATGGCTGGGGATTCCCCCCGATGAGCAGCCACCCTCTTACTATCGCTTGCTGGGCCTGCGCTTGTTTGAGGAAAACGTCGAAGTCATTCGCAACTCGGCTGATCGACAGCGCAGTCACGTCAAACGTTTGGGGATTAACCAATACGAACAACGCGGCCAGGAAATGCTCAATGAAATCGAAATGGCCAAGATTTGCCTGCTGCGTCCCGAAAAACGACAGGCATATGACGAAAAATTGCGGGCTGAACTAAGCCACCGCGACGCGTTGCGACAGAATAGCACTTTTACGGAGTTGCCACAAGAGGAAACGCTCATCATCGGCTCCGATCCCAGTTGCGATATCGTGATCAACTTGCCGATCATTTCCGGCATCCATTGTTCAGCCATGCGTCGCCAAGAACGAGTTGTCTTGCGCGATCTCAAGTCGACCAACGGCACGTATGTCAACTTTACTCGCGTGGTGCAGCCGATGAAGATCGCACCGACCGATCTCATTGTGCTCGGGCGCGACACGCGTCTTAAATTGCCTCGCACTTTTTTTCCTGCGACCGAACGGAACAGCAATGCTGTCTTCATCGGTCGCAGCGATCAATGCGAGATCTGCATCGTCGATTCCACTGTATCGCAATTTCACGCGCGCGTGCTCAACGACCACACCTCACTGGTCATTGAAGATTTTGGGTCGACCAACGGTACCAGCTTGATCGACCATCGCGGGAGGTACAACAAATTGCGCCCCCATCTCCCCACTCCACTCGAAGAAGCGGAGCAGGTTTCATTTGGCAAACACAAATTGCCCATCGCCTCATTCCTAAAAGACGTACGCGGGCTACTGGGGAATTAACCAACGCAGCTTTGCGCGAATTCGTGAAACTCATTTTTTGACGGATGGCAATTGAAGCGCGGAGTTGCGGAGGAGTAGAGTTTCGCGGAGTCCGAGCGACCAACTCAGAAGCCTAGACTCACTCAACCGCTCAGCGACCTACATCCAGTGGCCGCAGAATTATTCAACAAACCAAAATAGAATTCGCCAGCAGGTCTGCCGCGACCACCCAAAGTGCCTAAGCTGGCTGGATTTCTCAATCAATCGATCTGGCGGTGGGGCGCGGAGCCTGCAAGAATCAGGGGCTGACCAGCTTTTAAAACGATTGGGAGTCTTGGGCTCATGGCACAGAAAGATCAACACAGCGAAGCAGAGTACGCGCGCCCCACTCAGCGTCGAAAACGCGGCGGGAAGCTCAAGTATTTGTTTGGACTGTGTCTACTAACCGTGGTGTTGCTAATTGTTTTTCTCCCCACCATCGTCGCGCGCCGCTCTATCTTGGTACCACTTATTGACCGCTTCGCGGGGATTGCACCGCTCAAAATCGACTTGGAAGAGGTCCAAGCGGGCTGGTTCCAACCGGTCGCGGTCAGCGGAGTACAGTTGCTCGACCCCGAAGGACGACTATTGGCCAAAGTCGCCCAAGTCGATACTGAAAAAGGGATCTGGTCTTGGATTCGCAATCGCAACGACTTGGGGAATATTCGCGTCAGTGGTGTTGAGGCGGCGATCGCCACCAGTAACGGCACCACGAACATCGAACAAGCGCTGCAACCAATCTTGGAAAAGTACGCGTCGATCGAGCCTACCCCCGACGATGCAGATCGTAGTTCCGCAGCCATGACGGGGAACATCGAACTACTCGATTCGAAATTTTTATTGATGCAGACGGGGCGCTCTGAACAATGGGTCGTATCGATTCCCAAGCTCACGGCTATCTTGCCTACCGCCGAACAATTGATCGGTCCCATCGAACTTCAAGCTACCATTGCCGACGTTTCTGGGACGGTTGCCAATAGTACTGGAACCATCGTGGCCAATGTCGCGCAGAGCGCTACCAGTCAAGCGTTCGAGATGCAGGCCAAACTCGAAAACATTCCAGTCGATTTTTGGCACGTGTTGCATGCGCGCCTCCCAGATATCCCCGTCGATGAATTGCATGGACGCGTCACGGCCACCATGTCCGGCAACATTATCGATGCCGAGCAATGGAGTTTTGACGTACAACAAATCGAGTCGCAGGGATTGCAGATTGTGGCTCCGGATATAGTTGGTCCCAATCCGGCTCAACTTCAATTCATCGCCGCATCGGGTCGGGCTAGTCTCGCCAACGCGCTGCTTACTCTCGACGGGGCGCAGTTGAAATGTGACTTTGCTGAAGCCACCGCCTCAGCCACCCTGCCCTGGCCCATCGAAATCCCCACCGCCAGCGATCCGTTTCTCAAAGGGGGCGTGGTCAATGCGGCCGGGACCATCGATCTACCCAAACTGGCTAAAGCTGCACAAACACTTATGCCATTGCGCGATGACACGCAATTGCAAGCTGGCCAAGCGCGATTTATTATTTCGCAACAGTTGGGACCCCAAGGGGAACCGACGAGCCGCGCGCAGCTTGAACTGAGTGGTCTCCAAGCGATTGCGGCGGGTCAAGAAATCAAATGGCAAGATCCGCTAACCGTTGAAGTCGCCGCCAATCGTGGCACGGCTGGACTGCAAGTCGCTGCCCGCGCCGCTGCCGAATTCTGCAATCTCCAAGCGGGTGGTACAATCGAACAAGGTCAGTTGGTTGGCCACGTCGATCTCGATTTGTTGCAACAGCGCGTGAGCGAGTATGTCGAACTACCGATCAGTACCATGACCGGCTCGGCTGACCTAGATCTGTCGTGGAAGATGATTGCCGATCAGCTGGTTGAAGCCAAAGGGACGCTCAAGACGACCCCTATGGTGATTGCCGCTAGTGGTGGCGGTCAAATTCAAGAGCCCGCATGGAATGGTGAGTTTAGCGCGACAGCCAAGCTGGCGTCAGGCGCGCCACAGCAAATCGAACAAGCGAAGTTGACGCTCAAGTCGACCGACGAACAATTGACTGTTGACTTGCAAGCACCGCTATCTCTGGTTGCCACCACCGAGAATCAACCTGCATTAGCACTCGCTCCCTTCACTTTCAATTTGGTTGGTGACTTGGCCAATTGGAAGCGCCGCGGGACGATGTGGCTGAGTGAACCTCCCGAGATGACCCTGGGTGGTAATGTCAGCCTGGCCGTCGGGGGAGTGATCGATCTGGCCCATGTTGAAGTATTGGAAGCGAATTGGCGAATGCAACCGCTGCAAGTGTCAACGCCGCAAATCAGTTTAGCCGAGCCGCAGATGGTGGGGAACTTCAAGGGACGCGTCGATACCAATGATCTGATGCGATTGGTCGTTGAAAAATTAGAAGTTCAATCGACTTCGTTCTCGCTCGGCGCGCGCGATGCGGCTGGGCCCGTTGGAAGCAGCAGCCGTGTGGGACAGGCCATGTTCCTGGTCGACCTGGATCGCATCATGAAAAACGTGCAGAGCCAAACGGCCCCGCCAGTCGCGGTGCTCCCACCAGGGACAGCAGCCACCCCCGCCACTACCTACAACGCCACCGGTCGCGTCCAAGGTCAATTGGCTTGGCAAGTGAGTCCCCACGCGGCTTCTTTCGAAATTCGCGCCGATGGTGAAAACGTCGTGCTCCTCAGTCAAGCTCCGACGGCCATCGCTCCTGTCCCGTTGTGGGAAGAGCCACGTGTCAACACGGTCGTGACTGGAAATTACGATGTCGCCTCCGGTGACGCCAATGTCGACAGCATGCAAATCCAATTGCCATGGATCAACTATGCGGGCAACTTGGCCTACCGCACTGTGGGGACACAACAGTCCATTGTGATTAAGGGGCAGGCGGTCTACGACTCCGTCGCGCTCACCGCTAAGATCGCCCCCATGACCGGCAACCAATTGCAACTCTTCGGACAGCAAACGGTTCCCATTGATGTCACTTGGCTCAGTCCCGCTGATCCACAAGCTTCCGCGTTGACGGGCCTCAAAGCGGTTACGCGAATTGGTTGGGAACAAGCTCGCGTGGCCGGAATTCAACTCGGCAAGGCTGACGTACCGGTCAACATCGACGCCGGGAACCTAGCCACGGCGGCGGAGTTCGCCGTTAGCGGTGGAAAGCTACGTTGGGATGTGACCAGCGATCTGACCGCCAATGATTTGGTCATCCTGCAGAAGCCGATGATGGTTTTGGAGAATGTTGAGATCACACCCGAAATGTGCCAAGGTTGGTTGAAATACGTGGCACCACTGGTGGCTGAAGCGACCAGTATCGATGGGCGTTTGAGTCTTAACTTGGACGACGCGCGATTGACCCCCGCCGACCCCAAGAAACAAAATGTCGCTGGGCAACTCATCATGCACAACGTGACCGTCGGTCCAGGTCCTTTGTCGAACCAAGTGATTGGTCTGGTGAAACAAGTCGACGCGATTCGCAAGAAAGATTTCACACAAGCCGTTAGCAGTACGCAGCAAGTGTGGATGAATATGCCTGAGCAGAAGATCGATTTCCAAATGGCCGACGGGCGCGTGATTCACCGCAATGTGAACGTAAAAGTAGGGGATGCCAGTATCTCTACAGCCGGTTCCGTCACCGTTGATGGCCAGCTTGAAATGCTTGCCACGATGCCCATTCCCGATGATTGGATTGACAAGAGTCCGCTGTTGGCTGGCATGCGTGGTCAGTCGTTGAACTTCCCCGTGCGCGGCACCATCTCCAAGCCTCAGATCGACGCCCAAGGCTTACAGCAGTTTGGACGTCAAGCCGTTCAGAGTGCGGCCTCGGGCTTAATTCAGCAGCAGCTTTCAAAAGGGCTTGGAAAAATCTTCGGTGCTCCACCGCCGATTCCTCAAACGCCCCCCATTAGTCCACAGTAAATGATTGTCGCGGACCGCTCCGCCGGTCCGTAGCTTCGCTTCGTAAAAATCGAAAGTGTCGAACAGCACTTCAAATGCGCAACAAATTGGCAACCTTTCACTATCTTTCGCCAATGAAGGTCTTAACCGCAGATGAACAAAAATGAACACAGATTGACAGGAGAGCTTTATCAGTGTTCATTTGTGTCTATCTGTGGTTAGGTTCCTGCGTTCCGTTCTGAGTAGTGCACGCTTACCAAAGAGGACAACAGTAGAAACAGAGTGCGAAATTCGCACTCTACATTTCCTGCAATTTCTTCTCTGTTATCTCCGTCTTCTCCCGTTCAAATGCGAGCTTCCGACCTAGCAACTACTAGCTTGAACCAAGTTACCATCTATTCACGAGGCACTCCCAGCCACATGTGCGAACGGGTCAAACTGATGACCCACTTGCTGGCGCTGCGAGTTGATAGACGTTTATCGCGGCTTGCCGGGCGTAAGCTCTTTGTCAACGCGATTGGACTTATCGCGATCCAAAGCTCGTTCATACTCGACTGCCGTTAGCGAAATGACATCGCTGGTCCGAGACTTCTCGTTCTTGACGGTGTGCAAGTAGCAACCTACATAAGGTTCTGTGACCCGAGCTTTGGCGTCCAGCGGAGCGACGATCAGCAATTGCAAGCCGAACTTCTCGAACAACTGCAATGCGTAATCGGCGTAGCGATCGTCGACTTTGGAAAACATTTCGTCAACCACCACAAAATGCAAACGATCAGCGTGTGGTTCAGCGGGATCAATGTCGAATTGATAAGCCACGGCGGCTACTAGGATGGTAAACGCCAACTTGGCCTTCTCTCCACCGGATTGCCCCGAACTATCTTCGTAACAACTTCTTTCCTGGCCAGTGACAGCGTCCAATTCACGCGCGGCAAAGTCAAACCAGCGACGAACATCAGTAACCTTCTCACGCCACCGCTCTTCCTCACGCAGTCGTCGAATCAACCGCTCGATCCGCGTGAATCGTCCTTCGTCGGCTACCGCATCGCCATCGAAGGCGTCGCTCAGGCAATCGCGCAGTAGCGATTGAAAATCACGAATCTCGCGGTCGACCACCGCTCGAGGTTCCAAACGCATAAAAGTTCCAGCGCGATATTCGAGTTGCTCCAATGAAGAATTTAAGATTTCAATCTTCGATAGTATCTCTTGTCGCTCGCATTGCAAAGCCGCATGAAACACACCCAGTTCCTGAATAACTTTGTCGTTCAGTCGCTCACGGAACCGCTGTTCATGCCGTGGTAGGTCTTCTTGCCGAAGCTGTTCGAGCAATCCTTGAAAACCGTCAACGTAGAGCCAGTCGGCCCGCAGATCATTTCGCTCCTCGGGGTTTTCACTTAAGAATTTTTGCATCGAGCGAATCACCTCTGCACGCAGCGGTTCGGCACGATGATTGAGTGCATTGAGTCGTGCCTGGATCTCGCGCGAGGCTTCATGCTGTTGCTCTGCGAATTCCGACAATTGGTCTAGCCGCGCCAGCCGAACGTCGAGCGCGTTAGTGAGGGAGTCAAACGACAGGCGATGTTGGGCTAAGTCCCCGGACGCTTCGCGTTGCTGCAATACTTGTTGGTTTCGCTGGAGCGCATGGGCCGCTTGATCAGTGTCACGCGCGAGATGGCTCTCGGCGGCCACTTGTTCGTCACGCTCACGTTGTGCCGCAAAGCGACGCTCAATGGCTGCATCCAAGCGCTGGCGCAACACACGCACGGCGTCATTGGAATCCTCAATAGCGGTCCGTTCCAACTCGAGTGCGTCGATCTCTCGTTGATGACGCTGAGTATCGATCAGATCAAAATCTGGAATGCCCAACGCAGTTTCGATTGCAGCCAATTGCTTGGAGAGCAGACGTGATTCACTTTCTACGGTGACAATTGCCCGTGAGATGGCTTGCTCAAGGTCGCGATGCTGCGTCAATTCAGCTCGCACGTCTTGCACTCGCCCGGAATTATCCCAACCCAACACAAAACGTTTTGAATCGACAGTCTGCGGGCGATCGTCCTTCTCATGTTGTTGATTCCCGAATTTAATGTGCCGCTGCGTCGTAATGGCTAGGCCCGACGCACGTTGGAATTGTTCTAAGCTGTCGCAACAACGAAAATCGAAGCGGCGTTGTAACTCGGCAGCCAACCAGGCAGTCAGTCGCCCCAATTGCCCGGCGTCCGTTTGGTGACGCAGGATTAATTTTCGTATCAGCGAATCTGGATGCAGTCTCTCTTTCGAATCAGGCATGGACTTTTCTGCAACCCGCACATAGACCAAGCGTTGACCACGACCACGCGCGTCGACGAGAGCGTGATGATCGATGTACTGACTGACTGCGCGATAGTGCATTTCGGGGACCAGTAGACTGAGCGCCAAGCGTCGCAAAACCATCTCGATGGCTGGTTGCCACTCCAGTTCCTCGGCTGAGACACTGATCAATTCACCAGCAAAAACCAATTCCGATTCGGATAGTTCGAGCTGTCGGGCCATGGCCGAGCGGACATCGGTCAGCCAACTCGGTAGATTTCCCGCTTGCGCACGAAACGCCTCAAGCTGCGACTGTTCGTCATCAATGGCTGTGCGCACATCACCCAATTCGCGAGCGAGCTGCAAGCGTTGTTCGGCCAAGTGCGTCGACTGCTCGGCCAATTGTTCTCGCGCGGTCGCAAGGAGAGTGGGCAAACTTTGAAAATCCTGGCGACTATCGATTGCTAGCTCCCCGGTCCGTTCTGAGCCAAGTGCGACCAGCGCGTGTTGTAACCGCAGACGCTCGCGGCGCTTGGCCGACAAGAGAGCTTGTTGGGTCTCTAGGAGCAGCGGCAACTGTTGCAATCGCTGGCCCCCGGTCTTTTCGATCTCATTCTTCAGAAAGCGTTGCGTCTCGTCGAGTGCATCGATCTCGGATTGTAATTCCTGTTTTCGCCGCTTGGCACCGACAATAGCTCCGGTGTTAGAATTCAAGCGTGGACTCAACCAGGCAACCATCCGTTCGCGAAAAAAGCTGTCGACGGCATCGAGCTGCTGTTGGCAGCTTTGCATTTCACTCGCCAATGCTCGATGAGCTTCAGCGGCCGTTTCGATCGGCGACAACAATTCGACTTGGCGCCGCGCCTTGACCAGCGCTTGATGGGCCAAACTGAGTTGCGTAAAGTGAGCCAACAAGCCCTCGATCCGCTCGCGCCAGGGATGGGGTTCAAGCATGTGCTCGCGAATGAAACGATTGAGACTCTGAATATCCTTGACGGCGACCGTCTGATTAAGGACATCCATCGCTTTGGGGCGCAGGTGCGTTCTCCGCGCGATCCAAGGAAAATACTCGGTGTACTTGGTTGTCGCTTGGAAGCCGCGCTCGATCAACTGCTTGCGCATCCGCTCACTCCGCGACAGTCCACTCAGGTCGCCAGCAATGCTCCGTTCAGATTCGCAAAAGGCGTACGTTTTGTCGACTTCGCCATCACCGGTGATTTGTAAGACCTGGGCAATTGTGAAAGCCGCACCAGTGTCGGCTCGCTCAAAGCATGCTAGCAGTACTGAGTAGTGATTGTCGTGGGGGCGCAGATAATCGGTAACTGAACCGAGTTCCTCATCGCTTGATCGACCGCAGGCACCGCGAATGTAGGTTCGCTCATCGCGTTCGCGTTTCTTAGCACCTGCCGCCACGTTGTAATTTCGCACGCCGGGCTGCACTAACAATGTCAGCAGGGCATCCACCAACGTCGATTTGCCGGAACCGTTTTGTCCAACTAGCAACGCAGTTCGACCGTCGAGCGCCAAGCTGTAGACATGGCCAGCGGTACTATCAAACGTCCCCCAATTGGTCACTTCCAATTTCTTCAAACGATAACCTGGACGCGTGTTTGTCAGCCAAGCCGCATCAGAGTCGTCTGCGGTTTGCCAATTGGAGTGTTGCCAACCTTCGGATTTGTCGTTGAGTTTATCCATGAGTAGTATCAGGCGATCCCTTCTGCAGCAATTGATCTCGCAGGCGTTCCAATTCGGCGACAGGCAAGCGAGCTTTGAGAATGCGGCGGACCTCCCACATTTCTGATCCATCGCTAAAGCGGCTTATGAACCGCAGTGATTCGAGCTTTTTCAGCGCCCCATCGAGCGACTTTTGCAATCGTACGTCATCCTCTCCACTCGGGAAAAACTCCTTCCAGGCCTCAAACAACTCCGACTGTTCCAACACGCAGCGGCGGTTGTCTAGGTCTTCTTCCTCGAACCGCCTGAGCTCATCGCGGAGTACTACGCACAGCAACGTGGCATCGTAACCAAGTCGCGTACGACGAAACAATCGCGGCAATTGTTGATACTCGTCGCGCGCCTCATCGTCGGCCAATTGCCGCAGGTAGGCTAAGCCCTCCGGTTCGTCGACGATCAATACCAATCCGATCCGCGTAAAATAATCAGCTAGCGGCGATTGATATCGGAGTGTCAATTCCCAAGTGCCATCATCGTTGTAAATTGGACCTTGCAGCAGTCGCACCGCCGCTAGACTCCAGTCTTTATAATTCGGCAGGGCATCTGTGGCGCGCGCTTCAGTATGCATTGAGTCAATCATTTTAATTCTCCTCCAGACGTCGCACTTTTCTCAGATTCGCGACTTGTTGGTGCACGACTCGTTGGCGAACTATCCGCCAGCGAGTGGAGCGTATCTGCGTCATCAGCATCCGCGCCGCTCGTATTCTTTTTGCCCATGAGTTTCTTTCGCTGGTCCGGCCCCTTAAAAATCACTTCAGGCAGTCTCAATGTTCGACCGCGTCCACCTTCCCAATCAGCCCGCAGTTCGACGGTGCGGCTAGGGTCGATGGAGTGACCATCCTCATACGCGATTTGCAGATAGCCCAACAATTCGACAGCCCCCGTGCGAATAGGGAACTGTTCTAAAAGGTCCAGCAGTGTGATTGCATTCATCCGTTTCGTCGCGCGAGCAACATTGCGGCGCATGGCTTGCCAATCGATGCGCTCCAACGCGACCAATTGCTCGAGAGCCAGTGCATGTTCGACGGGATCGCTTTCGGTCAGTTGCAATGTGACTTCGGCAAACGGTTCGGCTTGAGACCAAAACGGACGATCGAAGGGGACTTGAATGTCCAGATCGACTTCGATCTCCAACGAGATATCGATCGGCGGTGCTGCCGCTAGTCGGGCCGCTTGTCCACGAATGTCGCGCAATACCCGTGCCAATTGTAGATGGTGTCGCGTGCTACGAGCATCCAATAGTCGGCGGAGCGCTTGGCTGAGGTGTTGTGTCGTACGGAGAATCTTTTCCGCTTCCTTCAGTAGAGTGGGGATCATCGTCCGCAATGATTGCAGTTCGTCATGTCGGTCAGTCAGCGTTTCTAACTGCATCAATCGCTGTACGAGCTGAGCGATCCGCTCTTGGCTGTCAGGATCATGTACTAGCTTGAGGAATTCGAAAAAGCTTTGACCATGTTCACCGTTCTTCAGAAGCTCTTCGGCGTCCAATGCAAACTCGAGGATCTCGCCGCGTGGTTGATCAGCGGTTAACAATCGATGCTGCACACCACGGGTGATCGATTTGAATCGCTCTTCGACCCCACGAAACTCGCTTTTGAGTTGTTCCAATTGTGAGACCGCCAGCGAGAATTGTTCCCGCGCCAAGCTGGGATCAAGTTGGTGAGATTCGGAAGTGTGAGATACTTCGTCGAGCAGACCAAGGATGGAACGCAAGTGCGATCGAGGGGCCAGGTTTGCTGTCTGCCCCGCCCCCTTGAGCACAAAGGCCAGCACCAATTCGGTCTCAGCGGTCAACTGATAGAGCGGCTCTGGTTGGTGATCATCGATAAACCGCTTGAGCCACCTGCACTCCGCCGCACACCATGTAGACAAATAGCTTTCGGCCTTGTTCCGCTTCGCTGTCTCTGCACCAGCACTCTCCGATCCGGCGGCTGGAAGAATTCCGACGGTTGTCAAATGAGTTTCAAGCTGCGTCAGTAAAGCGGAATGGGGCTGGGTGATTTGTTCAGAGAGCTTGAATTGTTGATGCAGAAAATCCAAAATCCATGCAGCGTTAGGGGACCTCAGCAGATGGATGGCTGGTGAGGAATCGAAGAAACGTTGCCAGGGGACCTGAGACATAAAAGTGTGTTGAAATCCTTGTGCAAATTGTTTCAGTGGGTCGCCCCTGCCCGGCAAGCGAGCTGTCGATTTACCGAGGTTTACTATCAATGCGCAGCCTACTAAATCAACAGCCCGCAAGCGGGCGAGGGGGCATCGGTAAACCCGGATTATTCACGTACTCCCCTGCGGGGGAGTCGCGAGTAATGCGAGCGGAGGGGGCAATACGGCTAAAGTGGCCCTCCCCGCTCGCATTACTC
>JBGSJT010000726.1:0-22371 GCA_041741715.1 Pirellulaceae bacterium
ACAAGGACTCGTTACCTCGTCCACTACGAACCAACCCTGATTTTTAAATTGGCTTAACCACTAGGACTGTTCCTCGGTGGCTTGCTCAATGAGCGACTGAAATCGAGCGACATAATCAGTATGAATTTCGGATAAATACTCAGCGATGTTTGCCAGTTGCTTGGGATTTTGTTTGATGAGTTCAATCACGTCAGCGAAATCCTTGACACGCCCGGCTCCCAGCTTCAACTCGATCAGCCCGTTGAGTGAGATGAACTGTAGGCTCCCCGCTTCAGCCGCATACGTTCTGGGGTGCCCTATCGCAACTGGAGCGAGACGTGAGGGTATGCCTGGGATAGACGCTTCTGGCAGAAAATCGACTTGAATGTTGGTCTCACGATGCTGCAGCTTCGGCCAGCGACCTGGCAGAGGTGCGAGATAGTTGAAGCCGCACAGTGGAGCAGCCACTTGCAACGCGTCCAATCGATCGCAAGGTACGACGATATCAACATCCTCGGTTACACGCCCCGCATAGCCATGCCGCCAAACTGCCCAGCCCCCCGCCACAACGCTGAGTGAATCGGTCGCTGTCAACAGGCGTTCCAAATCACGCACGACGCGACCATAGCGACCAGGCAAATCCCGAGGTTGAGTCGATTCAGTGTCCATCAGCAATAGTTTTTCCGCTAACTCAAACATGATCCCCTAAGGCATTTGCAAGTGATTGAAGGGACAATCTTTATTATGGTTGGCGGCAGTTCGAAATGGAAGACTGGACAAACCAACTGTCCACGGCCAGTGCTTTGACTACATTTAATTTGGCGGTAGTGGACGAGGTAACGAGTCCCCTTGATGCGGTAGTGTCAAGGGACTCGTTGCCTCGTCCACTACAGCCAACCCCTGGTCTTGGCTGTGTACCCGACTGGCCATAATTGTGTGACGAGCAACCAGACCCAACTTAAGGTTTCTGGCACTAGCGCGCAGCGGTGCGTTTGGTATCGGGCTGTAGCTCTTCGGTGAATTTGGCATCGTATCTGAGCGATGTTTCCGGGCCGCGAAAACCAACAACTTCGTCGCTCCAATTCAAGACCTTGCTGAGCATTCGCCCACGATCGACATCAAATTTGATCTCGCCTTGACTCAGTTGTTGGATCAACTGCGACTCGACGGCGGGATCGGAAACGGGGGTCAGGGGCTGCGTCTGAATGCGAATCGTGGCTACCCCAGAAGCAACTTTTTCGAGCGTATACAGTTCGCGCACTTTGATCGTCTTGTGCACGCCATTTTCAGATTTGACGCGCATGTCGCGCGGTACACTCCATTGCCCACCAATGGCCACTGGATCGGCAGGTAGTGGCAGAGTCAACTCACCCATGCCGAGCTGCGGTGACTTCAGATCCCCCTCGCGATTGACCACTTGTCCCTGCGGGTTGATCGTGACTGTGGCCAGTGGTTTGGAGATCGTTTCGGCGACTTGCTTGAACATGTCGGGAGCTACGGTGTCGGTCAGACTGTTGTATTTTAGTTCTTCTCCATCACCGACCGATTGAGCTAACTCAACAGCCGATATGCGATATTCGAACGTCATTTCACCATTGGGTTTGACTTCGGAGACCTCCCACACTTTCTCCGTGATGGTCCGCGAATTACTCGCTTCTTCATGCCCAGACATTTTGGTGCGAGTCTCAGCGAAATGTACTACCTTCGATACCAATTGCTCGCCAGCTTTCAATTTGTATCGCAAGCTAACTTTGGGACCGGCAGTTGTTGAGTCCAGTTTCGTTTGAGCTGAGGCTAGGCCTGCCAGTAGCAGGCACACTACCGGAGCGACTAGAAACGAAAAAAATGGGAGATATTTTTGTAACTGAAACCGCATTGCTGGCCTCCATGCCAAGAGTGGATCGTTGATCGGTGCGGTGTATGTTAGTAGTTTACGTCGCCAGTTGCAAAAGCAATTCCCGTGAAATCGTGGACCTCAGGTGCTGGAAACCTTAAGTTCCGTCCGTTCTAAAGACCCTCGTTCCCAGGCTCTGCCTGGGAACGCACTGCACTGGAGGCTCCGCCTCGTCTGCCAAGATTTAACAGGCGGAGCCTGCAAGCCATTGGGTTCCCAGGCAGAGCCTGGGAACCAGAACAACTTGCTTCTTGAATCGATTGACTATCCACTAATTCTTCCTAAGAGCCAATTTATTGAATAGTCTGCGGCCGCTGAGCTGTTGCGTGACTCTAGGCTTCCGAAGGTTTCGCCCTAACTCCGCGAATCTCTACTCCTCCGCAACTTCGCGTTTCAAAAAACCGTCTGTCAAAACTGAGGGGCACCTGGCAGCTACAAGACACAGCCCGGCCGCTTACGCGTCACGGCTCACTAAATTAAAAACTGGTATGCAGGGAGTTAAGAGATATTTCGCGGGTTGCCACCCCAGCCGAGCTTTTCACGCAGGGTGCGGTATTCATCCTTGGTCGGGATACTGATCATCTTGAATGACACGGGGGCTTTGCGAATCCGGTAGCAGTCCCCTTCACTCAATTTGCCCAAGACCCGTCCATCAAACACAGCCGAGACCGACTCGTGCCCTTGTCGGACCACCATGTCAAAGGTGCGATCAGCCTGATCTACGACTGGACGCATCGTCAGCGTATGGGGACTGATGGGACTGATCACCACGGCCTGCAAGCGGCGGTGGAGAATCGGACCACCAGCGGACAAATTATGAGCCGTTGAACCAACCGGAGTGCTGATAATCAACCCATCGCAACTGTAAGTTGACGCCAATCGGCCATCGACGTAAAGATCGATTTGCAACATCGAAAAAGGAGGGCCACCCAAAATAGCCGCTTCGTTGAGCGCCAATTGATGTACGCACTCGCTCGCATGCTCGAAGTCACCCACAGAAGATTTCGAAACGGATTCAGTGAGATGTGCACCGTTGCGTTGGATCGAGCACTCCAACATCACATGCTCGTCGATCGGAAAACGTCCCGCACAAACTTCTGGCCAAATCTCCCCCAGCTCATCTTCGCTCAGCGCCGCCAGAAACCCCAACCTCCCCAGATTCACACCGATAACTGGCTTTTGGTTGAGCCCCATCCGTCGCGCGGCGGATAGGATCGAGCCATCGCCACCGAGTACAACGCACAAATCGACGTCGACCTTGGCAAAATCGAACGACTCATCTTGATCGACGGCAATGATATTGGCTGACTGGCCGAGAATGGATTCTATTTCCTGAAGTTCCGCGCGGACGCGCGGGCGATTGACGGAAGCCAGCACCACCACATCAGGACAAGTGTGACCGGCGGCTATCCACGGAGCTTCAGGTTGCATTGAAATTCATTTTTGAAAAAGTGGCCCGGCGTTCTGCGTCGGAACCAAGCGTAGTATAGACAGCAATACTACTTTCTCGATGAGACTAATATAACTTCACAACGCACCTGCCGCTTGCTCCGCCAACTCTCGGCACTTTGTAGTAATTCCCTCAGCGGACAATCCCAACTCAGCCAACAATTCTTCGCGCTCGCCGTGCTCGACAAAACGATCCGGGATTCCCAAGCGGCGTACGTTACGAGTGTCCCAGCCACGATCGCTGGCCAATTCCAACACCGCGCTGCCAAAGCCCCCCATCAATGCCCCTTCTTCGACGGTCACTACGAATCGACACTCACTAAAAATCTTTTCCAACAAGTGATCATCCAGCGGTTTTGCAAATCGCGGATTGATAACCGCCACATCCAATCCTTCCTTGGCCAACAACTCAGCCGCTTGAAGAGCCGTTTCCAACATGCCACCGAAGCCGAGAATGGCACCGTCGGTTCCCCATCGCAGCACTTGCGATTTGCCCAGTTCGATAGGCTGCTGGCCAAGATTCAAATCGCCAGCTGAGGCCTTGGGATAACGTATCGCCACCGGGGCGTCACTGGCGATGGCAAAGTCGAGCATCTTAGCCAGTTCGGGACCATCCGCCGGTGCCATGACGACCACGTTGGGGAAGACTCTCATATAACCGATGTCGTACACGCCATGATGCGTGGGACCATCCGGACCAGCTAGTCCGGCACGATCGAGCATGAAGGTCACTGGCAGATTCTGCAGCGCGACTTCTTGAAAGATTTGATCATAGCTGCGTTGCAGGAAAGTGCTGTAGATGGTCACGATGGGTCGCAGGCCCACTTTGGCATGACCGGCGGCAAAGGCCACCGCGTGCGATTCGCAGATGCCAACATCAAAGAAGCGATCCGGAAACTCCTCGCGCACAGGTTCGAGCTTGTTCCCTTGGCACATGGCGGCGGTCATAACCGTCACACGTTCGTCGCGGCGCATCACATCGCCAATCGCATCGCGAGCAAAATTGGTAAAGGCTGGCGAGCTACTACCGCTGCGAACTTTGGCTTGTCCAGCTTCGTCTTCAAAGGCGGGAGGGGTGTGGAAGAAGACTGGATCTTGTGCGGCGGGTTGATAGCCGTGCCCCTTCTCGGTCACCACATGCAGCAGCACAGGACCTTTTTGATCCTTGACCATCTTCAGATACTTGCACATCAAACCGATATCGTGACCATCGATTGGCCCCACGTATCGAATCCCCAACTCTTCAAACAACATCCCACCATGCAAGCCCGCTTTGACTCCTTCTTTAATCTGAGCCAACATGCGCTCGGCTGGATCTCCCAACACCGGCACATGATTGAGCATCCTCACCACTTCGTTCTTGAGCCCCGTATAAAACGGATTGGTCCGCAGACGATCGAGGTAGCGGGCGACCGAACCAACACGGGGGCAGATACTCATGCGATTGTCATTGAGCACGATCAAAAGATCGCTGGCCAATTCGCCGGCGTTGTTGAGCGCCTCGAACACAATACCCGATGGGAAAGCACCGTCGCCGATCACTGCCACGCTTTTGCGATTCCCCTCGCCACGCAGATCATCGCCACTTTTTAGCCCCAAAGCGGTGGAGACGCTGCAGCCGGCGTGGCCGGTCATGAACAAGTCGTATTCGCTTTCGACAGGATTGGGATAGCCCATCAGTCCGCCACGAGTGCGAATACTGGCAAAATCCTTATAGCGCCCCGTCACCAACTTGTGTGGATAGATCTGATGCCCAGTGTCCCAAATCAGTCGATCGCTGCGAAAATCGAAAACACTGTGCAGGGCCAAACAAAGCTCGACCACTCCCAGGTTCGATGCAAAGTGGGCCGTGCGAATACTCAACAGGCCGCACAGGACGTCACGTATTTCGCTGGCCAGTTGATCCAGTTCCCCTCGGCTCATACCGTGCAGGTCGATGGCCGATTCCAATTTCTCAAGAAGTTTGGTCATGCTAGGCTTTGTCTAAAAAAGGGTCTGACCCTCTCCGGCAAGACTAATATTGAACATAAATCGGTTTGCCTGCAAAGGGTCAGACCTTTTTCAGACAAAGCCTAGTGCGTCAAACTTTTCTTTCGACGACAAACTGCGCCAGCTGAGTCAGTCGCTGGCCTCTATTCTTAAAAACCGCAACCGCCGCGCAAGCTTCACTGATCAACTGCGACGCCAGCCGCCGCGACTCGTCCAAGCCCAGCAATCCAGGGTAGGTAAGTTTTCCCAAACTACTATCTTTACGAGTATTCTTTCCCAATTGTTCAGGGGTACTTTCAACATCCAGGCAATCGTCGACTATTTGAAAGGCGAGGCCGATTGCCTGACCATACGCGCTCAGACTATTAAGATGATCCAAAGTGGCTCCTCCCGCCACCCCACCCAACCGCAGACTGGCTTCGATTAGGGCACTTGTCTTGCGGCGATGGATGCTTTTGAGGAAGTCGAGCGGGGAGAGAACTCCTGTGCTGAGCGGGCCAAATCGCCCTTCGGCTGCCAAATCATCCGCTTGGCCCCCCACCAAATGCCCTCGCCCGGCTGCAGAGGAAAGAATCCTCACGCATTCGATGGCGCGCTCGGGTGGCATGTCCTGACTGATGACCTGCATCGCCAACATTTGCAGGCTGT
This sequence comes from Pirellulaceae bacterium, assembly GCA_041741715.1. Taxonomy (GTDB): domain Bacteria; phylum Planctomycetota; class Planctomycetia; order Pirellulales; family Pirellulaceae; genus Aureliella. Next base: position 5,960 of record JBGSJT010000726.1, read on the forward strand.
CCCCCGCCAAAATTGCTGTTGCTTCGTCAAATTCAATGTGGCAAGTGGCCCTTCCGCGACGGAGACTATCATTGTCCATGGCGGGTAGATCATCGTGAATCAGCGAATAAACATGGACGAATTCGATGGCACAGGCCGCCGGCAGTGCAGGCTCCCAGGGACCTCCCACCGCTTCGCAGGCCAGTAAACAGAGCAGGGGACGCAGGCGTTTGCCCGGAGCGAGCAGGCTGTAGCGGATCGCGTCGGATAACCGCACGGGGCAACCTTCACTCCCCTGTGAATATCGATCCAAGGCTGCATCGACCGCCTCACGCAGCGGTTGCAGTTCCCGCTGCAGGTCATTGGAAATGCCAACAGACATATTTAGAAGAGCCCTGCTTGATCCGAACTGTCCCCGTCATCGGCTTGGCCTTTACCCGAAACCGCGCTTCTTCTACCGCTGCGTTGCTGCTGTTTTTCTTCCAAACTGGAATCGCTTTCGGCGACAGGACGTGTGATGGGATTCCCTTGGGCATCGACACCACTCAAGATTTCGACACGCCGCTCGGCTGATTCGAGCTTTCCATTGCAGTTTTTAAGCAGGCTTATCGCAGTAGAGTAGTCACCCAAGGCTTGTTCCAGGGCCCCCCCCCCTTGCTCCAGTCGCCGCACGATAGTCTCCAGTTCATGCATCCCCTCTTCGAAGGATGGCTCCTCCATCTCCCCTGCCGTTGTTCGTTTTTTCGCCATCGCGACCACCTTGAAGACCAATGCCCAACCATTATCCAACCCCAATTATCGCTACAACCGCGCGTTAGCCTAGTGGCCACTGGTCAGCATTCGGATAGCTCATGTGGTAATTCTTAGCTTGCCGCAAGAAAAAAGAGTATGAGAGCAATAGGCAGACCATTATTCAACGAAGGCAAGCCATCATGACCACGCTGCACGCAGCTACCCCAGACATCGCGTCACTCGCCCTTTCCCTGCGACAACAAGTTGCCGAGAGTCGCACCCCTCAGCCATCCAAGGGCCGACGCAAGGCGAGTGTTTGGCCGACGGCACAGGAGAGTGAACTGCACACCAACTTGCTATCTCTACTCGAACTAGTGGAAGCGCTCGAAGAACCAGCCGCCAATGGTTCTGCCGCTCCACAGGTTGCTGAGACGGCCAATGAGTCTACTGTCGAACGCATGCTCCAGGCGCTCGATCACGGTCTAGCTGAATGGCAATCCAAGGTCACCCTGGCCTACACTCAATCGGCCTCCCAAGAGCTCGCCGATTACCTGAAGACTGCCGAGCTACTGAGTGCCTCCTTGCAGACTCGCGAAGAGCGGTTGGAGGGACAACGTCAAAAGTTGGAGCAGCGCATGAGCGAAGTACTGCAGCGAGACGCGCGCACCAGTCGTCAACGCACCGCTATCGCGCAAACGCTACGAGCGCAAAGAGCAGAGATGCTGTTGGAGCTCGAGACGCGCCGACAAACGTTGTCAGAACAGATTCGGCAGGAACTACTGTTGGAAACCGATGGTGCACACAGCGACGATCAAGATGAATTGCGCCTGCTGCGACTCGAACTGGAGGAAACGCGCGAACGACTCAAAGAAGTGGAAAGTTCTGATCAACAGAACATCGACGAACAGAACGAATTAATCATTGAACTGGAAGCACAAGTGGTTGAGGCGGCACAGGAGCTGACGAAATTGCGCGACCAGCTACAATCCCCACCCGAAACACCGCTGCTTGTGCAAGCACAGGCCGAGACCATCGCAGAACTACATGAGGACGTAAGCAGCCTTGAACAACAAGTGCATGATCTCCACCAACAGAATTCAGATCTGGCTGCGCAAATCGCCAAGCAGCAAGTCCTCTCGTCGGGACACTCGCCGCATGTCAGCTTTCAGCAGGAAAGCCTAAGCTGGGAAGAACGTAAGCAGCTGATCATGCAACAACTGGAAGACGAAACCGAAGGGGTCGAGCCCCCCAGCGATGAGGTGGTCGAACGCCAGTTGGGAATTGAACAAGTGCTGCTGACGACCCAAGCCGAAATCGAAAAGCGCGATCGCGAGATTGCCGAACTACGCACCATCATCGAACAGCAATCGGACACGCGACAAGGGGTAGCCATCGGTGCCGCCGCTTTCGCGCAGGCCTTCGACAACGATGAAGTGATCCAACAGGAACGGCAGAAACTAAAGCAAATCCAACACGAGTGGGAAGACAAACTGCGTCAAGCCGAGATTGACGTCTCACTAGAACGCGCCAAGCTTGCGCGCGAACGCTCGCTACTGGAAACTGAATTGGAATCGACTAAACGCGAGAAATCGGCGACAGAACAACAGCCCGAAAAGACCAAGAAACGCAAGTGGCTGGAACATCTCGGCCTGCGTGATGATTGTCGCGGCGACAAATAGATTGTCGTGGACCGCTCCGTCGGTCCCTCGCTTTCGAGACTAGTTAGACAGCAGCCTTAAGTTGATTGGAGACATATAGCGTGATTGACCGGCGGAGCGATCAGCGACTACCGAAAACCGGCGGCGGAGCGTCAGGCCACTTTAAATACCGACCTATCGATTGCGGCGCTGGCAGTTAAACTGGAGGTAAGCATCGTTCGGGAAATAAGTGTCGGATATTAAACTTAGCTGCGGTCGCCAGACCGCAGGGAGTCTACGATGTGGCGAACGTAGCAACGACAGTTATTTCCCGAACGATAGTAAGTTGACCGGCGTCAGATTCAAAGCGAAATCGCACACACACCAGCCCGACGCGCCAGTTTTGAAGTTGCACGTTTATCGTAACCCGCCGCGTTAGCAAGGAAAAAATGATATTGACTACGACCTTGCTCACGCGGCGGGTTACGATTTCCCAGGGAAAAACACGAATATGCAACTTCAAGACGCGCCAGCGAGTGAAAAACCAAGCCGCCGATGAAAATCAGCTCCATTCCGCAACTCTACCGCAACGTCCGGCGTTGGCAGGACATTCTGGCGATTCTGCGGCGCTACGGTTTGGCGGACTGGCTGAGCCAACTCAAATTCGATTTCATTCGCGATTGGATCAAGGATGATCAAGGGGTACCTCTGGCCAGTTACTCCCGCGAAAAACGGATACGCCTCGCCTTAACGGAACTTGGTCCCACCTTCATCAAGCTGGGACAAGTGCTTAGTTTGCGTCCTGATTTGATCGGCCCGGAATTGGCCGCTGAACTCACATCGCTCCAGTCCGAACTCCCCGCTGATCCTCCTGAGGAGATCCGTAAGCTAATCGCCAAGGAGCTAGGGAAACCCGTCGAAGAGCTGTTCGCTGAGTTTGAGGGAGAGGCCATCGCCTCAGCTTCCATTGGTCAAGTTCACCTAGCGCGGCTACATGACGGCACTCGCGTAGTGGTCAAGGTACAACATCCCAACATTCAAAATGTGGTTCGCGAAGACATGGAAGTGCTGGCTGGTCTAGCCACCCTGGCCGCGCACATCCCCGAAATTGAAGTTTGGAAACCAACCGTACTGGTAGAACAGCTTTCCAAGTCGCTCAAACGCGAACTCAACTTTTGTCGCGAACTTCAGAACCTGCAACTCTTCGCCCGCGAGTTGGCCGGTACTGCGGGCGTCCGCATCCCCAAACCTCATCCGAAATTGTCCAGTTCACGCGTACTGACGATGGAACTACTCAGCGGTGTTCCGGTTAGCAAACTGGCTGAGACCAGCAGCATGCAAATCGACGAGGCCACCCGTCAAAAGTTGGCCAAGTTAGCCGCCGAAATCTATGTCGAGATGATTTTCATTCATGGCGTTTATCACGCGGACCCGCACCCTGGCAACGTGCTGGTGGTCGACAACTGCGATCTGGGACTGCTAGATTTTGGAATGGTGGGACGCATCGATGATCGCTTGCGCGAGACCATTGAAGAGATGCTACTAGCGGTCGCCTCGCGTGACACATCGCTGCTGACCACGCTCATCAAGCGCGTTGGCAACACACCACCACGACTGGACGATAGTCTACTCTCCATCGATGTGGCCGATCTGATCGCCAATTACGGATCTCAACCTCTCGATTCGTTTGACCTTAGCGGCGCTCTCAATGACGTGACTGACATCATGCACCGCCACCAGATTTCGCTCCCGCCACAGACGTCGCTACTTATCAAGATGCTCATTACTTTGGAAGGGACTCTACGACTACTTTCGCCGCACTTCAGCCTATTGGAAGTCATGCAACCCTTCTTTCGCCGCATGTGGTTGCGGCGTCTTTCTCCCAAGCGCCAAGCCAAACGCGTGCGGCGGATTTATCTCGAACTAGAGAGTTTGCTCGAAACACTCCCCGCGCAAGTCAGCAGTGTGATGCAGTTGGTGCAAGAAGGACGACTTGATGTCCACCTGGCTCACAAGGGGTTGAGTCCCTCGGTCAATCGCATCGTGCTTGGACTGCTCATCAGTTCCGTCTTCTTGGGCTCATCGGTGCTGCTGGCCTTTAAAGTCCCTCCATTGTTGTTCCCGTACGAAGAGTGGTTCGGGATCGAAAAGCTGAGCCTGTTCGGCTTGATCGGCTACGCCGTCAGTCTACTCGCCGGATTGCGACTAGTCCGCGCCATCAATCGCTCTGGAAATCTGGATCGCGACAGCGATTAGACTTCTTGCAACCGTTCACGAAATTGCGAGCCTCCAGAGTAGAACAATTGTCCGCAATTGTTCAGTACTATCCCAATTGTTCAGCATGCAGAGTCAAAAAAATGTACTCAAACTAAATGGAGAGATTTATCTGTGTTCATTTGTGTTTATCTGTGGTTACAGTCCGGTGTTTAGTTCTCTGGCGGGAGCTGTAACTGTTGGCGACTGGTCTAAACGGCCGTCGCTCTACAATCACTAACAAATGGCGAAGTCGAAAATGCATCGACAAAAAGATGTGCGGCAAAAAGATAATACAGTATGATTTCGAGTAGCCGTTGATGCCCTGGTCGCTGATCGCTCCGGCGGTCAGTCGCGTGCGTGTACCCCGTGAAGCTGATGCCATCAATTTGCCAGTCGCAAAAAGCACGGATCGAACGGCGATCCACAACTAACAAACTCGATTAATCCCTCAAACGATTAACAATGCCCAAATCAACTAAAGCTGTTGTGCTGTTAAGCGGTGGCCTCGATTCGGCGACGGTACTGGCCATCGCCCGCCAAGCCAACTACACCATCTATGCCATCAGTTTCCGCTACGGACAACGCCATCAAATCGAACTACTCAGGGCCAGCGAATTAGCTGCGGCAATGTCGGTAGCCGAACATATCACGGTCGACATCAATCTTGCGCAGTTTGGTGGCTCTGCTCTGACCACCGAGATGACTGTCCCCAAGCATGAATCAGCTCAACAGATCGGTACCGACATTCCAATCACCTACGTCCCAGCTCGCAATACCGTTTTTCTTTCGTTGGCCCTGGCCTATGCCGAGAGCATCGGGGCGTCCGACATTTTCATCGGCGTCAACGCGCTCGACTATAGTGGCTATCCCGATTGTCGCCCCGCCTTCATCGAAGCCTTTGAACGTTTGGCCAACTTGGCGACCAAGGTGGGTGTCACGCAAGAGCAGCCCATTCGCATCCACACACCACTGATCGATATGACCAAGGCGCAGATTATCGCGCGGGGGTTGGAGTTGGGTGTCGACTACAGCCGGACCACCAGTTGTTACGACCCGTCGCCCAGTGGCGAGCCCTGTCGACATTGTGATGCGTGCCTACTTCGCATCCGCGGTTTTGAACAAAACGGACTCAGCGACCCCAACCTTAGAACGTCGCCTTAGTGTGCCTCAGACCAACAGCTCGGCCGCGTGGCCGACCCGCGATATCCTCGGAACAACGACAACATGTCCGACCAGTCACCTCCCATTCATCCGCCAGCCATCGTCGGACGTGGCGCACAAATCAACCCAGCCAATCGCTTTCACAAAGTACACTTCGAAGCTGAGCTCGACACTTTCGAAGAAGATCAAGCCGCGTGCGCTCAATCGTCGCGGATCGCCACCGAGTACTTCGTCGACGACTCGCAATCGATCCTTTCGGAAAACAACAGTCCCGACATTCCGTTTCGATACAGTCTCAATCCCTATCGCGGTTGTGCGCACGGTTGCTCCTATTGCTACGCGCGACCCACGCACGAATATTTGGGACTCAGTGCGGGCATTGACTTTGAATCGAAAGTATTCGTAAAAACCAAAGCAGCGGAACTGTTGCGGGCTAAGCTCAGCCAAGCCTCTTGGCAACCTGAACCAGTTATGATGTCGGGTGTTACCGATTGCTACCAACCAGCCGAGCGACAATTCCGCATCACACGCGGTTGCTTGGAGGTCGCTCGTGAATTCCGACAACCGATCGGTATCGTCACCAAGAACGCTCTAGTGACTCGCGACATTGACATCTTGAGCCACATGGCCGAGCACAATTTGACACGCGTTGCCATCAGTCTCACTTCGCTCGATCAAACATTAACGCGTGTCTTGGAGCCCCGGACCAGCAGTCCCGCCGCGCGACTGCGAGCGATGCGTGAATTGTCCGACGCTGGCGTACCCGTCACTGTGATGACCGCGCCTGTTATTCCAGGACTGAACGACAGCGAACTCCCCGCGCTCTTGCAAGCCGCCCGCGAGCATGGGGCGACTTACGCTGGCTATGTCTTGTTGCGACTACCGCTGACCGTTAAGCCAATCTTTCTCGATTGGCTAGACAGAAATGCAGCCAGCCAACGCGACAAGATTGAAGGACTGATCCAACAAACTCGCGACGGTCGACACAATCAATCACAGTTCGGACAGCGCATGCGCGGCACCGGTGTCATGGCTGAGCATTTGAGCAACACCTTCAAGGTCTTCGCCCGCAAGCATCAGTTGCAATTGAAAACTCCACCACTCGATTGTTCACAATTCCAAGTCCCCCAGCCTGCAACCACCCCCAACACAGCCAAACAAATGTGGTTGTTTTAGACGTTGGAGTGGAGCACAACTGTCGTAGCTACGTTCGCCAGAACGTAGTCTCCCTACGGTCTAGCGACCGCAGCTACGTTGAAGACGCAACAGATATTGTTCGTGGATGATTTTGGGTGGCACTGGCCCAGCCAGTGGAGTCGAAGAGCAAGACGTGCAGCACGCTCAGATTCTCCAATATCTCGAAGTAATGAATTCCACCAACCTCAGGCTCCCCTAGAGTAGCTTTGGCTGAAACTGGAGGAGAGAACGGCGACACTGCACATTGTATTCTGGAACTCTGGCCGAGTCTTCATTGGAACACTTCAGAGCAGTGTCTGCAGCAGCACTTCGAAACATTGGAAAGCAAATAGTAGCCTCAAAGACAACTACTTCGATCACCACTGGCCATGCCAGTGCCACCCACTCCTCCACGCCCGTCCACCCTACAGAGTTGGTGGTTTCCAGTCTGGAATGCCGCCACTGTTCAGTTGCTCGGCGAACCATACATGAAAGGGACGAGTCTTGGACATCGGAGCCGATTCATTGACCATCAATGGACGAGCCTCTTTCCAAAACTGATCGTAGGCCCCCCGCATGGCCTCCACTACATCGGGATGATCCTTGATGATATTTTTCGTCTGACCTGGATCAGCTTGCATGTCAAACAGTGCAACATTGTCGACCAAGCGATACTGCTGATTGCGCACCGCAAAATCGTTCCACTTCGATTTTTCGGGATCGGCACCAGTCGGCCAACGCGCCTTATGGGTGAACAAGTAGCGATCCGACCACTCTGTTTCTGGATTTTCGATCAGCGGCAACAAACTTCTCCCTTCGACTTGTCCCTTCGGCAGTTCAGCACCAGCCAAAGCGGCGATGGTCGGGAAGACGTCGATGTGCGCCGCGATGGTGTCAATGTCTTGACCAGGTTTAACGTGTCCATCCCAGCGAACGAAGAATGGGACGCGCACACCACCTTCATCGGTGCTCCCCTTGAGTCCTTTCATTCCGGCATTGTACACCAGCATTGACGTGCCATCAGGGAGCCGTCCCATTGGCACGCCAACCTTCCCCGATCCTCCGCCGGTCATGCCATTGTCCGACATAAAAATCACCAAGGTGTTATCGAGCAGCTTCCACTCTTCGAGCTTGGCCATGAAGCGTCCTAAATTCTCGTCGATGTTCTCTATCATTCCATAAAAGCCAGCCTGTTCTTCGCTGAAGCCCAGATCGGTAAAGCGTTTGACATTCTGTGGAGGTGCGATAAAGGGACCGTGGGGTGCGTTGGTTACCAGATAAGTAAAGAACGGCTTCTCCTGTTGACTCTGTTCTTTGATCCAGCCCAGCGCGGCGGTGAAGAACAAATCGGTGCAAAAGCCTTTGGTCTTGACGAACGAGCCGTTATGTCGAATGGCCGGATCGAAGTATTTATTGCCGGGCGCGTCGGCACAACTGCAATCGTAGGCTTGTCCGATACCACCCGCGCCGTGAATAAAGGCTTCATCGAAACCTCGCTTGTGAGGCTGGTACTCCTCTTCGTCTCCCAAATGCCATTTGCCGAAAATCCCGGTTGTGTAGCCGCTTTGCTTTAGCACTTGGGGGAGGGTCGTGGCCGCCAATGTCAATCGTTCGCGTTCGAGAATCGTATGTGTCACACCATTCTTTAGAGGATGACGCCCCGTCATGAGCGCGGAACGGGTTGGCGAGCAAGTAGGACTGACTAAGAAGCGAGTGAAGCGCGTGCTGTGATCGTAGTGCTGATCCATGTTGGGCGTTTGCAACCACGGATGTCCATGTCTTCCGACGGGAGCGTAGCCTTGATCGTCGGTCATGATCAAAATGATATTCGGCCGCGAGCCGGCCAGTTGTTCAGCCGACAGGACTACTCGCTGGCTGACGTTAGCCGACAGCATGAAACAGATAAGAACGAATGCGAAAGTGCGCATTGAATTTTCCCAGTGAAGGTGAAATGATGATTCGCGTCACTCGAGGTGTGAGCGGACGGCGTGAACCATGAAAAGTTGAAGTTAGCATCGTTCGGGAAATAAGTGTCGGATCCAAAACGTAGCTGCGGTCGCCAGACCGCAGGGAGTCAACGTTCTGGCGAACGTAGCTACGACTGTTATTTCCCGTACGATGCTTAGTTGACCAGCGTTGTTCGATTACTTACGGGGCGAGTAGTCGGTGGGAATCAAGTAGCGAACTTCGTGACCGTTGCCGCGTCCGGCGGGTAAATTGGGATGGGCCTCGCGGTACTTTTGCATGAACTCCTTGAAGTCGGCGGAAAAGCCTTTCCACGAAGCTTCGGCAGTCGCCTTGTCCTTATGAGCCAACAGATAGATAAACGCGCTGTTGTCGGTCGCGGTCCAGAATTTGACTGTTTGCATCCCTTGTTTGGTAAACAATTCCTTTTCGCCTGATCCAAAGCGATCCAAGGTGCTGGGGACGCGCTCCCGCCCATCGTTGTACTGTCGCAATTCCCACAAGCGGGCCGCAACATCCGAACCGCTATGGACCGCCTCATCGACGGCCGAGAACTCGGTCTCGGTCATGAAGACTGCCCGCGGTGGCTTGGCGAGTATCTTACCGTTTTCCTCAGACTTCTTGGCAACCGCTTGCCATTCGGGATCAGTTCTGAAAGCTTGCCACGACGCATCCTTGGCCGCTTCATCCTTGTGCGCAATTATGTAAACCAGCATATTGGCTGCGTCGTCACCATCCCCTTTATCTCCTTCGGAAACGGTCCAGTAGATAATGTTTTCCATGCCGTGCTTCTCGAACAGACCTAGTGTGTGGTCGCGGAATCTCGCATGCAGATCAGGCAACTTGCCCGGGTTAGCGACATAGAATCGCAGCTCGTAAAGTTTCGATCCCGGTTTGCCTGCGGAGACTGGGGCACCTGCTTCCTGAGCGGACAGTGGACCAGCCCCGCAGAATAGACCAGCGGCCAGGGCCAGTAGCAGCCCATGCCTGACGGATATTGATAGAGCCATTGATAGAAAGCCTTTCATGCGAGGGAATGTGAGTTTGTCGGGAGACAGATTGTAACCTGTTTACCCACACAATCGCTACAGCCCGAATAGTTTCGCCAGTCACTAAGAATTCCGCAGCGGGAAAACTACACTTCAGACCGCAGCCTCGTTAGCAGGGTGTAAGTTTCTCCATCGAAATGTCAGGTTTGGCTAAATAGGCCAACACTCAAACCACGTCGACCTGGGGAAAACCATGCCGAAGGGCAACAAGCTAAACGATTCCGAAGTTACCATCGACCGCCGTCGCGAAGAGCGTCGCAACCATCCGCAAATCGATAGCGAAGGTGCACCGGCGACTGAGTTCAAGCCAGCCCGTCGTCGCAAAGAACGCCGTCGACAGATCGATCCAACCACTTGCGAACGCGACTACAACACCGACGAAATCGACTTCATGCAAGCCATGGACGCTTACAAACGCTCCAGTGGTCGCATGTTCCCAACATGCAGCGAAATCCTCGAGGTCGTCCGCGACATGGGCTATGTCCGGCTGAGTACTGAAGAAAAGCAATTGCTCACCAGTATCGAGGCCGTGGAAGCCGAATTGGCTCACACTGCCGAGTGATCCGTGTTGGGACAACCGCACTCAATCGAAATCTAGCACGAATATCAGCTCGACGCGTCAGCGAGTTGTACTAGTAAATATCAGCTCGACGCGCCAGCGAGTGGGTCACCTGATCGGGACGGCTGGGAAATCGACCGGCACCCAAACCGACGACCCACTCGCTGGCGTGTCGAGCTGAAACTGTCGAGCTGAAACTGTCGAGTGCTGCGATTCTCGCCAAGCAATGGCCAGCGGTTTGAGGTATAATGAGGGTAGATTCGTTAACTGCAGAACTCAGTTGCGTTTCGTCCCCACCCCATCCTCCTTCCCGCTTGTGACGCATGACGATCTTCTTTCATCGTTTGCTCCGTTTTTTTTTGGTCTTCTGTGCCGTAATCCTAACGGAAAGTGTTGTTCAAGGCGGTGACAACGCTCGGGCGGATGCACTCGCTCAACAAGTGCGTTCAATTCTCTCCAATCGCTGCTTCGCGTGTCATGGTCCCGATGAAGACGAGCGCCAGGGTGGTTTCCGACTCGACAATGTCGCATCAATGCTGGCTGAAGCCGACTCGGGCGAACGACCCATCGTTCCCGGCAAACCAGATCAAAGCGAACTCCTGCGCAGGATCGTCACTGAGGATGCCAGTGAACGCATGCCGCCAGCCGATTTCGGACAGCCGCTGTCACACGAGGAAGTGGCCGCTATCGAAGCATGGATTGTGCAGGGTGCCAAGCTACCACAGCACTGGTCGTTCGTTCCGCCCCATCGACCGATGCTACCCACCCGCGATACCACTCAATTAAACATTAAGCCCTCACAGTTAGCGGAACCAGACACACTATCGAACTGGATGCAACACCCAGTCGATCGTTTTGTCCGCGCGCGACAAATTGAACGTAGCTTGCTCCCCTCGCCGCCAGCCACGCGCGCTGAATTGCTACGGCGTCTGAGCCTCGACCTGATCGGCTTGCCCCCCACACCGGACGAAGTCGCAGACTTCGAAAGGGACACTGCCGTCGAGGCGTATGAGCGCCAAGTCGACCGACTGCTGGCCACCCCGGCCTACGGAGAGCACTGGGCCCGCAAGTGGCTCGACTTGGCACGCTACGCCGACTCGAGCGGCTACGCGGATGATCCAGAGCGGACCATCTGGGCCTATCGCGATTGGGTCGTAGATGCACTCAACGACAACATGCCCATCGATCAATTCACCATCGAGCAAATCGCGGGTGACCTGCTCCCGCATCCAACGCAATCTCAACTGGTCGCCACAGCCTTTCACCGCAACACGCTGACCAACAACGAAGGGGGGACGAACGACGAAGAGTTCCGCAGCGTGGCCATCGTCGATCGAGTCAATACCACGCTGGCTGTGTGGATGGGTGTCACGATGGCTTGCGCGCAATGTCATACCCACAAATACGATCCCTTCACACACGCAGAGTATTTCCAGCTCTATGCCATTTTCAATCAGTCACAAGACGCGGATCGCAAGGATGAAAGCCCCATACTGGAGTTGTATACCGATCAACAAATCCTACAACGTCAGCATGCGGAGCAGCGCATCACGGACATTCAGCATCAACTTAATCAGCCCACATCTGAAATATTGAATGGGCTGACCGTTTGGGAAACCTCACTAACCGAACCAAGCTGGACCAATCTTCAGCCCGTGTCGCTCGGCACGAAACAAAACAGCGACGTCCATTTCGGTACGGATCAATCGATTCATGTTCGTCCCACCGGCAACAACATCGTCAGCGATACCTACGCGTTGAACCTGAAATCAGGCTTAGCTGAAACACAGATTGTGCGAGCGCTCGGCGTGCAAACCCTCCCTAACGCAGATCTTCCTGGGGGGGGTGCCGGAACGAGCGGCATGGGGAAACGGGGTGGGAATTTCGTTGTTACTGGGATATCAGCGAAAGTCACCGCCGATGCCAGTGCCAGCACCAGCGATGGAAATAAACCTACCCCGCGCGATGTTCGCTTCATCGCCGCTTATTCCGACTACGCGCAGAGCGAATTCCCAGCGGCCAATGTGGTCGACGAAAACAAAGCCAGCGGCTGGGGGGTGGGTGGTGACGTTACCAACTCGCACCTTCTGTCTTTGATTCCCGAGCAACCCTTTGAACTTGGTCCCCACGATACACTTGAGCTAGAGCTTCAACACAACTCGTCTCATCGACATCATCTCTTAGGGAGTTTTCGCATTATGCTCAGCTCCAGCGGTAGCGTGCCGCAGTGGAGTCAACTCACGCCACAACTCATCAGCACGCTCAAGCAACCATCCGAACAACGTCCAGCACTTGAACAACATGCCCTAGCGCAGTTCTACTGCCGATACATTGCCCCCCAAAACGAAGTTCTGCGAACGGAGCAGCAGACGCTTCGCAAACAACTCGACGGGCTCAAACCGGTCTCCAGTGTACCAGTCATGCGCGAGTTGGAGGAGAAATCGCGACGCGAAACTTTCATTCAAATCCGCGGTAACTACAAAGCCCTCGGAGACCAAGTGCAACCCGGCGTCCCCGCCGTATTTCATCCCCTATCCAACGTTTCCATGCCACCCGATCGCTTGGACTTAGCCCACTGGCTGGTTGATCGCCGCAATCCACTCACGGCCCGCGTGTGGGTCAATCGTCTGTGGGAATCGCTATTCGGTATCGGTATCGTGCGCACTAGCGAGGAGTTTGGTTCCCAAGGAGACGGGCCCACACATCCAGAGCTACTCGATTGGCTGGCCTGCGAACTGATGGATCAGCAGTGGGACACCAAGCGCATGTTAAAACTACTGGTCACCAGTCAAGCTTATCAACAAACGTCTCGCGTTACTGTCGACGAATTGAAAATGGACCAGGAGAACATCTGGCTAGCGCGTGGACCGCGCGTCAGACTAAGTGCCGAGATGGTTCGCGATCAAGCTTTAAGTGTCGCTGGTCTGCTCACTGACCGTATGCATGGCCCGCCAGTTCGACCACCGCAACCCAACCTCGGATTGAAAGCCGCATTTGGTAGCGACACCGATTGGACGACTAGCGAAGGTGAAGATCGCTACCGGCGTGGGGTCTACACGACTTGGCGCAGGTCCACCCCCTATCCGTCCATGGCCACCTTCGATGCCCCCAGCCGCGAAGTCTGCACGCTGCGACGCGACAGTACCAACACGCCGCTACAAGCGCTGGTGACTCTCAACGATCCCGGCTTTGTCGAAGCCGCTCAAGGACTGGCCCGGCGCATCGTTGATGTGAGTGGAGTCAAGCACACTTCCACGGATGCAATGACGATGCAAGTCGGTTTCAAGCTCTGCACGTCTCGCGCTGCGCAGGAGCAAGAATTGCAAGCCCTGTTGAAACTACTAGAAAATGCGAGAAAGCATTTCCAAGCGGAGCCAGGCGCCGCAAAACATTTGGCGACTGATCCCCTGGGACCGCTGGCGGATGAAACGCAAGAAATCGAATTGGCCGCTTGGACCAGCGTCTGTAACGTGCTTTTGAATTTGGATGAAGTGCTCATGAAACGCTAGCCAACCCGTGCATAGATGTGCGCGGTCTTGGCGCGTGCCAACCGGTGTAGTGAACGTCAACTTTGCATTGCAAAACCGGTTGGCTAGCGACCATTCCGCTCAGATTGAAACGCTTTGCCTTATTATTGTCTGCTTAAACATTATTGTCTGCTTAAACGCCCTTGGTTTATCTTTTTGCCGCACATTTTTTTGTCGCAGCGTGCCTGTCACCTTCACTTCTGATTCACGCAGAACACAATTGTCGCTCCTGAGCACACCCAAAAAACTTTCAGACAAAAAAATGTGCAGCAAAAAAATGGATCACGGGATTCGACGATTAGAAATCAAAGTTGTTCTGCATCACAGCGGACTACAATAGCGCGGATTTCGCTCCGTATGAGATAGGATTATGATTTAAGAATTAGATCACCAATTGCATAGAGTCCGATTATGAATCCATACCTCGAACACCTACAACTCAGAACGCGGCGCTATTTTTTACAGCAAGGCGCGTTGGGCTTGGGAGGACTGGCCATGCAGGGTCTGTTGGGTGGCGAGTCTGCCCAGGCCACAACGCTCGGCAGTCATCACCCCGCCCAGCCGCACTTTACCCCGCGCGCCAAACGAGTCATTTATTTGCACATGACCGGTTCACCCCCGAACCTGGATCTGTTTGACTTCAAACCCGAGTTACTACGTCGGCACGGCGAGGACTGCCCAGAATCTTTCTTGGCAGGAAAGGAGTTCGCCTTCACCTCGGGGACTCCCACGCTGTTGGGCACGCCCCAAAAATTCGGGCAATACGGATCGTCAGGGACTTGGCTCTCTGGTGCGATTCCACATCTACACAGCCTAGCTGATGAGATGTGCTTGGTGCACTCGATGCACTCCGATCAATTTAATCACGCTCCGGCTGAATTACTGATCTACACCGGTTCACCGCGCACCGGACGACCATCTATCGGGTCGTGGCTCTCTTACGGTCTCGGTTCTGAGAATGATGACCTACCCGCGTTTGTCGTTTTAATCTCCAGTGGAGTTCAGCCCAACGGCGGCAAGAGTTCTTTTGGTAGCGGATTTTTGCCGAGTGTCTACCAAGGCATACAATGTCGCTCCAAGGGAGAACCTGTGCTGTTCGCTTCCAATCCGCCAGGCATGAACGAAAAACTGCGTCGCCAAACACTCGACACTCTCAACGAATTGAATCGATTGCAAGTCGAAGAAATGGGACATCCCGAGACACAGACCCGCATCTCACAATATGAGTTGGCCTACCGCATGCAGACCAGCGTCCCCGAAGTCATGGATATCTCGCGCGAGCCCCCCGCCATGCTTGAGGCCTACGGTGCTCAACCCGGAGAAAGCAGCCTTGCGAACAATTGCCTACTCGCTCGGCGGCTGGTCGAATCAGGTGTGCGTTACGTGCAGCTTTTCGATTGGGGGTGGGACTACCACGGCACCAGTCCTGGGTCCGGTATCGGCCAAGGCCTCAATGACAAATGCGCCACGATGGATAAACCGGTCGCCGCACTTATCCGCGACCTCAAACAACGCGGCTTGTTGGACGATACCTTGATCGTATGGGGGGGCGAGTTCGGACGCACTCCGTTCCGCGAGGGACGAACGGCCAAGAGCGAAGTACTCGGCCGCGATCACTATCCAGACTGTTTCACCATGTGGATGGCCGGCGGCGGAGTGAAGGCAGGGTTTAATTACGGCACTACCGATGAACTCGGTTTTGGCGTCGCCGAAAATCCCGTCCACGTACACGACCTCCAAGCTACCCTACTGCACTTGATGGGCTTTGACCACACTCGTTTGACTTACCGCTTTCAAGGCCGCGACTATCGACTGACCGACGTCCACGGCGAGGTGGTGCACGAGTTGATTGCGTAGCGCGGGGAAGGAGTTGAGTGTTGGAGTAAGGGAGTGTTGGGGTGGCACTGGCTAGGCCAGTGTTTGCCGAAGCACCTCGTCTCGAAGGGAGTGGAGATTCGTTGAACTCTCGAAGTAACGCAGTTTGGCTCGCGCGAAAACCGTCCCAACAAAAGAATGCCATTGCTCAGCCCATTCCCTGGGACGACCACTACTACGGAAATCCACCCACTGGAATTTCGTTCAATAGAGAAGACTTGGGTGCAACCAATTCATTACTGCGAGCGCTTAACAAATTGAGCGCGATTCCAACTCAACTGCTTCGACTACACTGGCCTCAGCCAGTGCCACCCCGCGTCCCTCCACTACTCCATCTCACCCTCTCCCGCCAGTCACTTCCCTGGCAATTGGATGTAGCCGGGCCAATCGGGGGGCGCGAGACGGCGGTGCTGAGCAATCGTGACGGTCAAAAAATCTTTAACTTGGTCTTCGGCTGGGACGCGATGCAGCCATCGAAAGGCTTCATTCCAATCGC
>JBGSJT010000727.1:0-11485 GCA_041741715.1 Pirellulaceae bacterium
CTTCATGCGCGCGACCTCCTGCTTGATGTTGAGGCTCATACGTCTCTCCGTGGTTAATGGACTTGGTGTTCGTTTCTCGCGGCGCGTTTACCGCTGGTCACAGAGAGCGATCAGTGCGAGAGGAACTCAAGCCGTCCTGGGGAGAATCTGGAGAGTTTAGCGGGGTGTCTGGTGATCGATCGTCGGTTAAGTAACGCACGACACCCTTGGCCAAGATATCGATGATCGTTTCGCGTTGCTGTGTTAACTCGGCTTCAAGTGGTTGTCGCATCAGGGCTAGCTCTCCGAACGGTTTGCGTGGTTTCAGGACTGGCGTGGTTAACGCTCTCTACCCCTGAACTACTCAGCCCAAGCCGCGACTGGCGAAGTCCGCTCTCGAAAAGACGCGAAAGAAAGTTTTTTCAGATTTTCGGCCGGCTGTGACCAAACGTGTCAAAACGCTGTGGAAGCTGGTGGCATTCTTTTTCGGTTCTCAACACTAACTTTTGGAGACACAACAATGACCAATACCACTGAAAACAACGATGCTCCGAAGCTCGATCGGTCCAAAGTGCGGAAGTTTCGCGAGATCGCCAGATACACTCTCGAGGACTGTGTCCTGGAATCTGATCTGCAAGAAGATTGGCTCAAAATCGAACGCGGTGAGTACCGGGCCATCGGTCGGGAGATGGTGTTCGACATCGTGGATTTCCTGGGTTGCGAAACCGAGGACTTGCTCACAGTAAAGTGCCCGGAATCGGAGCTGCCAGAAATGATTTATCTGTGCGACTCCGAGACCTGGGCCTACTCGCCTGAACCCGACTCAGGATTGCGAGTACAGGTGGAAACCGAAGGTCAACAGAATTTCTTGAGAATACATTGCGAGGACGCGACTCCCGAAGAAATGGAAAACATTTGGGCGATGTTGACCAAAGGTGTCACAGCCTAATGCAATGCTAGCAATTGCAAATTGAGGTCAGGGTCGATTGTCAGGAGGGCGACAGGAGCAGAGCGAAGGATGAGCCGCTGCTCAATCCTGCGATCTTGGAGCACATTCAGCTTGCTAGACAACACTGGTTCGACAGTGAGCTGATGCTAGTCACCAATGGAATCTTCCTGCACCGTTTCCCAGAGTTGGCGAAGGTTCTCGTTGATACAGAGTGCCAACTGGAAATCAGCCAGCATGGTACGCATCAAGACTACCTCGAACGATTCCGCGACGTGAAAGCGATAGTGTGGAGTTGGCGTAAGCTGTATCCCAAGATTCGCATCAACATTCGCAAGTCGCACAAAGGCTGGATGCGGCAATACAACATCGTCGATGACAAGCCGATGCCATTCAATTCCAAGCCAGACGCTGCGTATCGCATCTGCATGCAACGCACATGCACCCAGCTTGTGAATGGCTGTCTCGCTAAATGTCCCGCACTCGCATATTGGCCACAACTAGAGACAAAAGCCCGCCTCGAATCAATTTCGGAGTGGGATTTGTTCCGTAGTTATGAAGCTTGCCCACCAAGCGCGAGCGACGACGAGCTTCGCTCATTCCTCGAAACCAAGTCGATTCCCCAGTGTGCGTTGTGTCCTAGTAGGCGCGTCGCGTTTCGTCATCCCAGTCCTTTGCAAAGGAGTAACTTGCAATGACTGATAAGTTCAAACCCAAACTACCTCGTTTGCCGTACCCATTCATTCCACCCTTCGACCCGCCGGCTGAACAACCACCGTATATTCCACCGGAGAGTTCTGGAGGCGACGATGAAGGATCCTCAAGCGAAGAGCCGGGCCCACGTCCACCATGGTGGCCCGAGGATTGGCCCTGGCCGCCACCACCGGACGAGCCTGTGGTTATCGAAGCACCACCTCCGCTCCCCAACATCATCTGGCCGCGGCTCCCACCAGATCATCCCTATCACCTGCCACCAGGTTATCACTATCCCGACAACCTGCCTGAAGGCCATCCAGGACATTATTACCCTAAGTTGCCACCTTATCCCGTAACGATTCCGTAGCTCTTGGCTAGTGCGTTGCAGCGTCGTGAGCGACGATGATATACGAACGGAGTTCGCGACTGGCTGCAGACAGAGTTACGCAAGATTTCCCTGAAACGATTACGATGCGGCTAGGAAGCTTACTGGCTGGCGGAGCCGTTGGACGACATCAGAAGAGAAAGTTTGTAAGGAAACACGCAACCAATTTCGACTATTCTTGGTAATTTGGAAAAACAGGTGATTTGTGGGTCATGGCGGGCATTCTGTTGCGACTTCTTTATAGTCCAACATTCAACCACTCACCAAGGAGTTGCCATGGCCGAAGAACATCCACCGGATTGGCCTAAGATTGTGGAGCGTCATGCGGAACGGGTTTTTCGCATCGCTTACCGTATCCTCGGCTCAGTTCATGACGCCGAAGATGTTTCGCAGTTGGTCTTCATCGAAGCCAAACGCGTTCAGGAAGCGGGGCCAATCCAAAGTTGGTCAGGTCTCTTCGCACGTTTGGCGACGACCCGAGCCATCGATTTGCTGCGCCGACGACGCCAGAGCGTTGAGGTTGATGAGGCTCATTGTGTCTCCAACCTGGAGCCACATCACCACGTGGTTGGCGCTGAACTCGCCGCGTGGTTGCGTAACGCAGCAGCACAATTGCCCGAACAGCAAGCTGCCGTCTTTTCATTGAGTCACTTCGAACAACTCGATCGAAACGAAGTGGCCGCAATCTTAACGATCTCAGTCGAAGCGGTTTCAACAGCTCTCTACAAGGCACGCGGGCGACTGCAAGAACAACTCAAATCATTCAACGGAGTTCGATAATATGAACAACAAAAACTCAACCTTCAACGCAAACCACGATGACCTGGAACCTCAGCTTGAATCAGCAGTCTGGGCTGTACTCAGCGAACCACTTCCAGCCGATGCAATCGCACGAGTCAAATCGCAGGCTCTGGCACTAGAAGAAAAGCCAGGTCCGAACATTCGACCTTCAACTCGCAACATATCTTGGAGTCGTCCATGGATGCAGGTTGCTTCTTTGGCCGCTTGTATCTTGTTGGTACTCGGGGCAACGATGATGTTCCCTTCGTCGTCCAGTGCCTTCGCGCAAGCGATTGAAAAGCTGAAGAATGTTGGGGCGTTTCGATACAAGGAATTGGTCTATCTGACAACGCAGGAGAAACCAGTCGAAATCCAAGTAGAGGTTGCAGACGATGGTCGTGAACGGAAATCCATGCTTGGAATGGTCTCGATACATGATTCTACTGGGCAACTTCGATTGTCATTGAATGAAGCCGCAAAGTCTGCAACAGTACATGTACCAATGGAAGGGTTAGCTGTTGAGTCGGAGCGGCAGATCAAGTGGTTAGAACGGCTTAAATCCTATGGAAAGAAGCCCGACAAGGTACTTGGTTCGATGAAGATCGATGGTCGTGACTGCCTGGGTTTCGAAGTAAAACCTGTTCCATCGGCAGTCTACGCGGTTTGGGTCGATGCAAAAACAAGTGATTTGGTTCAAGTCGAATTTATGGGTATGCCTAAAGGATCATCTGTCACCAAGTCAGTGATGAAAGATTTTGAGTTCAACGTCACTCTCGATCCGATGTTGTTTGGCTTTGATGCTCCTCAAGGCTATCAATCGTCAACCGCCGCGAAGCTGCCGGAGTTGCTGCCATTCGAAGAAAGCTTAGTCGAAGCACTCAAGGGCTATACCGAGCTAAGTGGTGGTAAGTTCCCCAAGAGCATTACTGATAGTGCAGAATGGATGACAATACTATCCAAAGACGGTGTTCCCAGGACTACACTCGCCGTACGACTAGGCACGTTGACTCCGTATCTTACAGGTATGCCGCATGATGATTACGACTACACGGGTGCTGGCAAGGCAGTCGATGGAAAGCAATCGATCGTTTTCTGGTACCGAAACCCTGAAAAGCAGCTTCGAGCCGTCTACAGCGATTTTACAGTTGCAACGATCGCGGAAGCTGACCTGCCTAAGAAATAGCACTCGCTAGATCAACAGAACTCAATCTGTTCAAACATCCAGGCCGAAGCGGCGTCGCTTCGGCCTGAGTCGTTTGAAGATCAGGGTGCAGAATGCCCATCCAGAAAGATTTTTGGAAAGATAAACTGGGGTGCTGTGTGTTACTTACAGAGGAATCCAGATGCACCATTGGCCGGAAACGAACGAAAGCTTGATTTTACGGGTCAAAGACCCTGCGGATGCGGCTTCGTGGTCTGATTTTCACTCAATTTATCGGCCAGTTGTAGTCCGCATGGCATGTGGGCGGGGATTGCAACACGCCGATGCCGACGACTTGGCACAGCAGGTTTTCCTGTCCGTCGCGAAAGCGATCGAGGCCTGGGAGCCTGACTCGCGCCAGCCGCCGTTTCGAGTGTGGCTCTCTCGTATCACTCGCAATGCAATCGTTAACGCGCTGACTCGTAGAAAACCGGACGCTCCCGGCGGTTCAACCAGTGTGCAGGAAATGCTGCGGGAATTGCCTGAGCGAAACGATGAAACTACACAGCAGTTGACGGAAGAGAGCCGCCGCGAAGCCCTGCGATGGGCGGCCGACGAGATTCGAAGTGAATTCACAGAAGCAACATGGGCCATGTTTTGGCTGACATCGATCGAAGGCGAGAGTGTTGCCGATGTAGCTCGTCGACAAAACAAATCACCCGGAGCCGTCTACATGGCTCGCTTCAAAGTAATGCAGCGATTGAAAGAAAAGGTGCTCGAAGTATCCGAAGTTTGGAGTGACGTAAAATGAAACTTTCTACTGAATGTCTGGAAGCGTCTCAAGTCGATTCGCTGCTGCTAGGAAACTTGACTCCGGAAGAATACGAGGCAGCGCAGAACCATTTGGAACTGTGCGAACCATGTCGGACTCGCGTCGAAGCGACGATCGGACCTGAGCAGTGGTGGAGCGATGTCCAAAGCGTGCTACTGAATTCTCGAGCCGGGGCGTTCTCTCAACGCAACGCTTCTTCGACAGACGCGGAACCAAACGAACGATCGACGGCTAAGCTTCTCGATTTGCTCGGCCCGACCGACGATCCCAACATGCTTGGTCGCATCGGGCCTTATGAAATCATCGGGCTATTGGGGCAAGGAGGCATGGGAGCGGTCTTCAAAGGTTTTGATCGGTCCCTCAATCGATTTGTGGCAATCAAAATGTTGCTTCCGCACTTGGCTGCCTCGGGAGCGGCTCGCAAACGGTTCGCTCGCGAAGGCCAAGCGGTCGCCGCTGTGGTCGATGATCACGTGATGGCGATTCATTCCGTCGACGAGTGGCAAGGCGTTCCGTATCTGGTAATGACCTATTCACGCGGCATTTCATTGCAAAAACGACTCAGCGACAACGGTCCCTTAGAAGTTCGCGAGATCCTCCGCATCGGCATGCAAGCCGCCAAGGGACTCGCCGCAGCTCATGCACAAGGCATCGTGCATCGCGACATCAAACCGGCCAACATCTTTCTCGATCAAAACGTCGAACGCGTGCAGTTGATGGACTTTGGTTTGGCCCGCGCCGTTGACGACGCTAGTCTCACACGCTCCGGCACACTTGCCGGCACACCACAATACATGTCACCCGAGCAAGCTCGCGCCGAAACGGTCGATCACCGCAGCGACTTGTTCAGTCTCGGCAGTGTCATGTACGCCATGTGTACCGGCCATGCTCCCTTCCGAGCCGAATCCAGCTATAGCGTTCTTCGCTTAATCACCGACAAAGAACCGCGTTCGATCCGTGAGCTCAATCCTGAGATCCCCGTTTGGCTTTGTGCGATTACGAGCAAGCTGATGGCGAAGAAAGCCAGTGATCGATTTGCCTCGGCACAGGAAGTTGCCAAACTCCTCGAAGACTGCTTGGCTCATATTCAGCAACCGGCCACAACACCACTGCCAACTTCACTGGTGCCAAACGCCGCTATCGTGCACCGTCCTGTTTTTAAAGTAACTCGAAAAGGAGTAATGACTATGCTCGGATTCATTGGAATGACGTTGTTGGGGACGATGGTATGGCAATCAACGGACCCACCCGACATCAGCGGTCAATGGGCAAGCGATGAATGGGGGACGGTGGTGCTGGAAGCCAAAGAACCGGGACATTACGAGGGGACTTTCAGGGGAATGTCGCGAGCAGCGGATCCGAAGGTCCTTTCCATAAAGGACTTCAATGCCGGGGAAGTTAAGGTTGATTTCAATGTTGTATACCCCGACTTAACGAGAGTCCTCGACAAGCCTAACACAGGCACGCTACGAATAAATTGGTCACGTGTTGAGCGTCGCTTCAACGGTACCTGGAAGTTTGACATCGAACAGACCAAAAGCAGCGTCACACCGGAAGGCGCGATCCTCAGCACCAAGGTGACTGACAGTGCAAGCGATGGTCGCGACGGCAATATATCGCTGCGACTCGTTGACGATGAAATTCGTGGCGCATGGACGACTAACAAAGTCACTCAAAAGGAAACAGGTGGTCCTCGGCTTGCCGACTTGATGTGGAAGAGAAGCGTAGTCGCAGTTCCGGATGGCGTGTACGGAGAACAGAAGCTGGACGAATACTCAGAATCCACTCAGCAGCACAGCAGCAAGAAAATACCCAGAACAATCAATCTGCATGTACTGGATGCAGATATTCAGGGGAGTTCCTTACAGCCCGGCGAATACGTAGATGTCTATCAAACGCGTAGAAACTACGATCATGAACTGTGGCGAGAATTTTTGTTTTTCAAAAAGGTGCGGGTTCTTTCGATGACGCCGTTTGTCGATAAGTCGAAAGACAAAGGTTCCGGGCGGAGCTTTGAGCTGAGCGTACCAACGGATTCAAACGTGAACGATGTTGATCTGGCGGAAATGTTGCCGTTGTACGAGAAGGCTTTGCAACAAGGAAAAGTAAGATGGATCGTCCGTCCTGTGGGACTCAATGCATTCTTAGTAACTTCTGTTGACACTCCCAATACAAAACGTCTTCAAATTCGCGAAGCTACGGTCGCGGATACCAGCGCAGAATCGTCAGAACAATCCATTGAGACCAACGTCGTGGAATTCAACGGAATGCAGTTGCGACTCAATCCCGCTCAACCAGCGATTCTGACTGAAGATGACATCATGACGGTCGAGTCGGTCACCGATCCGAACAATCTTCAAGCGTCCCAAATCGTTTTGACTCTAACGCCGGAAGCTGGCGAACGATTTCTGATAGAAACAACTCGACTAAGTAGCCAGCCAAATCCTGGGTATTTGGTAATTGAGTTTGATGGGACAATTCTCAGTGCTCCGCGAGTGAACGATAAGATCAGTAGCAAGGTGGCCATTTCCTTTGCTGAGCGAGATAAGCTCAACTTGGAGAAAGTCGTGAGCGGAATCCATGAGTCGATCGCGGATCGCGAAAAAGTAGGCGAGAAGGAACCTGACGCCCGCTCGGTTGTCGAAGCCTACGTTGCGGCGGTACTTGCAGGTGATGTCGCGAAGGCGGCAGCTTTGGCAAAGAACTCTCCGGCTGATCCGAAACGAATTCGAGAACTTCCAGAGTTTCTCAACGTGCAGCGTTTGGAGATCGAAACGGTCTACGTCAACGATCCAGCGAAACCGACGCGGGCCTTGGCAACCTCGGTAGCAGTGAAGCTTGACGAAGAACACAAAAACCCTGACGGCCGGCGCGATGGCTTCATGGTGTTCAGTCTTGAGCTGACCGATGACAAATGGCTCGTGATCGATATCGACTTTGAAACAGAATCGGGTGCCGAGAAGGAACTCAAAAAGTTCATTCAAGCCAATCCCAATTCGATCGGACTTCCACCGCAATCGCAAAGTTTGTACCCATGACTACAGCGACAAAGTTTACCAGCTGGCAATTCTCGATTCGATCAACTTTGATCGCAATGACATTGCTTGGAATTCTCATGGCGGTAACTGCCTTGTTCGGACGCAAGGCATTGGAACAACATTTCGTGAACTCCACGGTGGTACCGATCACTGAAACTTATGTGTCGTCGGTTGGCTATGCGAATGGTCGAATTGTCTGGATGCGGGCCAATAGAGTAAGCCCCCATCATCCGAACCATTTCGACGAGTGGATTGTTCCGATGGCGATGGATGTCGCAAGCAATGATGGCTCGATTGGCACGTACAAAGGCTTTGGCGATCGAGAGCTGATAGCTTTTGTTGCCGAGCATCCTTACCTTCGAGCCTTGGATGTTCGTGATTCCCAGGTGACAAGTGGTGGACTCAGTCAACTAGCTAAACTTGAACAACTCGAATGGTTGTGGCTCGACGTGAGTCAGGCTACGGAGTCAGGCTTGGCCAGCATCGAAGGCCTGTCGTCACTTCGAACCGTTTGGTTGCCTTTAGCGAAAATAGATACCGTCGTGGTCGATCGACTCCGACTGGCAATGCAGAATTGCAAATTCGAAGACAGCGGTCTTTTAGTTGAGGCTTCAGCGCAAGACGTCGAGGGTTCGCAATAATTCTGAAGGAATGTTGCAACTCCACGCGTGTTTCCGCTGGTTGAAGGAGGGTTTTCCCGAAAAATCTGCGGGCTCGTGCAAGAAGTCGACCTGACGTGGAACTTACTGGTGTAGACAATGTGCAAAACCAGCAGCGAGTCCTCATGATTCCCAGTCCACCCGAAACCAGAGCTAGCTTAATCGTGCGTCTTCGCGACGCGGCGGATGTGGCGGCATGGGATGAGTTTGTGGCAATCTACGGGCCGCTGGTTTACCGGCTCGCACTGCGCCAAGGGCTGCAAGCGGCCGATGCTGATGATGTTGTACAACAAGTTTTCGCTGCGGTGGCACAGTCGGTTCACCACTGGCTGGAAAAGCCTCAGCGAGGTCGATTTCGCGGATGGCTGCTGACGATCGCCCGCAATATTGCTATCAAAACATTGACTCGCAGGCCGCATGGAGGCGTTGGGCAAGGTGGCGATCCAGGAATCGGAACGCTGAACGCGCTTGCGGCCCCCGATGCCGACGTTTCGAGCCAGTTTGACCTTGAGTATCGGCGTGAAGTCTATCGTTGGGCAGCGGAACAAGTCCGGGACTCGGTCGCTGCCAGCACTTGGAACGCTTTTCAACTCACTCACATCGAGGGAGTTTCGATCGCCGACGCGGCTAAGAGACTGAACCTATCCGTCGGCAACATCTACATCGCTCGCAGTCGAGTCATCAGTCGCCTGCGCGAGCTGGCCAAACAATTCGAGGTGTCCGTATGAACCCGTCATGCAACAGTTGCTCGGACGAACAGTTGTGGAACCTACTGCAAGCCGATGATGTCGAGGACAACACGGTCTCAGCCAACCATCTGGCCGAATGCCCACATTGCCAGTCTCGCTTAGAACAATTGGCGGCCGAGCCCGCGCAGTGGCTTGATATTCGAGACAGCCTGCAACCAGATCAAGAACTCGACGCAGGCAAGTCCTCTCCGATCGACAAGTTAGCACCGGACAAACCGCGATGGGGCCGCGAGCGTTGGCAGCGACCGAATACATGGACAGAGTCGATGGCCAAGTCGTTATTATCGAAGGCCAGCCACCCGGAAATGCTGGGACGCATCGGTCGCTACGATGTCGAACGCTTGATCGGCAGCGGCGGCATGGGGGTCGTCTTCAAGGCTTACGACACAGAACTCAATCGACCGGTGGCTGTGAAATTGCTGGCACCCTATTTGGCCAGCAGTGGTTCGGCGCGGAATCGTTTTGCTCGGGAAGCTCGAGCCGCAGCCGCAGTGGTTGATGATCATGTCGTGCCGATTCACAACGTAGAAACGGATGGCGAACATCCCTTCCTGGTGATGAAGTTCATTGCGGGTGGATCGTTGCAACAACGCATCGATCGCGAAGGACCGCTCGAAGTTTGCGAAGTGCTCCGCATCGGCATGCATACTGCGAGAGGGCTAGCTGCCGCTCACGCTCAAGGCTTGATCCATCGCGATGTAAAGCCATCGAATATCTTGCTTGACGAAGGCGTTGATCGCGCGCTGTTGACCGATTTTGGATTAGCAAGAGCCACCGATGACGCCAGTCTAACTCGCAGCGGCTTCCATCCTGGCACGCCGCACTACATGTCGCCCGAACAAGTACGCGGCGAATCGATCGACGCTCGCAGTGATCTGTTTGGGCTCGGCTGTGTGCTGTACGCGCTCTGTACTGGCCATCCACCGTTCCGCAGCGAAACCAGCTATGCCGTCCTGCGCCGCATCACCGACGACATACCGCGATCCATCCGCGAAACGAATGCAAGTATCCCAGAGTGGCTCGAACGAATCGTGATGAAGCTACTCGCAAAGTCTCCGGACGATCGTTACCCGTCAGCGTTTGAGGTTCACACGCTGCTTGAAAAATGTCTCGCGCATGTTCAGCAACCGACTGCGGTAGAATTGCCTGTCGAACTTCAGTTAAAGACTGCTTCACGCAAGTGGTTTGCCGCGCTGGCGATGGTGCCCGTTTGCATTGCTCTCGTCTGTGGCGTTTGGTGGTTCAAATATCGGCCTACAGAAATCGGTGACAATGCTGCATCGGCACAAACAGAGACAGTATCGATCACGGCTGAGTCCCAGTTGCTATGGGAGAGCGATACTGATGAGTTAGAATCACTTCGCCGAGATTTTGTACCAATTGAGATTAAATCGAAGAAACTATGGGATGTAGAACCGAGCAGCAAATGAATTTAAGCCCGAAGGGCTGGCACATCCTCTGCCGGTGGTGATAACCACCGTTAGAGAATCAAACTGAATCAAAAGCCCGGAGGGCTGACACACCAATGGACTTATGGGCATTTATGATGAACGGTCGAAATGAAGATTGGTGTGTCGGCCCTTCAGGCCTTTCCGCTTCCATGTCAAACGTTACCGGGGCCTTCGACCCCGGCAGAGGATGTGCCAGCCCTTCAGGCTTAAAACCAGAAGAGCAAGCAGACCAGAAGAGCAAGCAGACCAGAAGAGCAAGCAGACCAGAAGAGCAAGCGGACCAGAAGAGCAAGCGGACCAGAAGAGCAAGCGGACCAGAAGAGCAAGCAGACCAGAAGGCTAGAGATAGATCAGAAGATCTAGGAACAGATCAGAAGACTAGAGATTGACCAAGGAGGAGGAAAGAGTGCGCTTCCAGAATCAGCGGAAAAGACCAAAGGGGCTGGGAGCTGCGTTCCAGGTCGCCGGACTAGCATTGAATTCAAGCCTGAAGGGCTGACACAACCTCTGCCGGTGGTGATAACCACCGGTTGCAGAACCAAACTGAATCGAAAGCCTGAAGGGCTGACACATCAATCGAACACATACTTTGGATCGTATTCAATTTCATGTTTAGCCAACATTGCCTGATATTCATCTTCAAAGGTTTGCTTCTTGTGATGCTCCATCTGTTTTTCAATGTAAGCATCCACTGCGTCTTTGGCAGAGAGGCTAACCGTGAAGGCTCCGTAACCATCCTGCCATCCAAACTTGTGGATCAAACCACTTGTGTCATTGATGTGCTTGCTGGTGTTGGCTTTGAGCTGTCCAACAAAATCGGAGACTGCGA
>JBGSJT010000728.1:0-9446 GCA_041741715.1 Pirellulaceae bacterium
AGCATGCTCTGCGGGCAATGCGTGCAGTAATTCCAGAAGCTCTCGCATCAGGATGTTGTGATAGACTGCGCAGGCGTTGTGCGCGTCGAACCAGCGACCTGAGGACATCTGGCCCGGCAACACTCCGCCGTCGGCCTTCAGTACTGCCGCGTCAAGATACTTCGCTTCGCCCGTCGCAAGGGAAAGCCTTGCAAGAAGTCCGACGCTAAAGGCGTTGTAATTCCAGTTTGAGACCAGCGGCCGAGCGATCGCCCAATCGCCCGACTTGCGGGCTGCATCAAGGTAACGCGCGTCGCCAGTCAACTCCCATGCGCTGACAAGAGCACGACCGCAAAGGCCGTTGTCAAACTGCAAGCCGCCATCGCTGAAGTCATCCGGAATCCAATCGTTGACTACTATTTCGGGACGTTCCTTAATCATGCGCGCGACAATCTGTCCAACTTTTTCTCGTGGGTTCAGCCCTGGCCCGATTGGAAAGGGAAACACGCCGCTCGAATGTTGCAACTTGATGAGCCAGTCCGCTCCGACGCGGACCTGAGCGGTGAGTTCTTCACGATGTTCAGGAAACAGCAGCGCCGTGCGAGCCAAACCATCGAGCGGGAACGCTGCTTCGCGCAGACCTGCTTGCATCGTGCGCGGATCGCCCGTCGGATTCTTGACCCACGGCAGCCCGCGCTGGCCGCGCTGGATTTCGCTCAGCCACCATTCGCGAGCCTTGGCTGCATCGAACGGCGCGGACACGATCGGCGGGTAGTAGCGTGTGGCCGTCTCAGGATTACCCGCCCATGGCCCCAGCGCCACGATGGCCTTCGCCACGGCGGCCCGCACGGCAACGGCGTCCTCAGCCTCGAGCGCACGTCGACCCTCGTCGAGCGCGGGTTGCGCAAGGCTTACTATCTCGGCTGGCGGTCGCTCACCTGGGACCTGTGCGTGAACAACGCCCACAGGCATTAGGTTATACATCAGGAGCATGAGACTCAGGGCTGATTTTAGGAGTCTGCTATCAGATCGCGTCATTTCTTTTGCCATTGGTCGTCCTTTTCGAGAACGCTCGGCACCTCGTCCCCGTCGAGCCACAATCGGGCCTCTTCATCATTGCGGAGATAGGCGTCCCAGAAGGCAGTCGTGACTGCGAGTATCGCTCGATGATGATTTGGGTTCCGCCGCTCGGTCTCGCCGGGTAGAGCTCGTTCGGTAAAGGCGGAGTGTTCGGCATTGTCGAGCACCAATTGGTACTTCGAGCCTGGTAACAGGTCGGGGAAGACGATGAGCCGAGTCTTCGCATCGGCCCGGCTGATCGGGTTAGAGTCTTTCGTCCCGGTCAGCAGCATCCAGGGAATCTTCACGCTGCCGAAAGCCTGTTTCGTATTGCCGTTCGCCGGGCCACTTGGGCTCATGACCACTGCCGCTTTAATGCGTTCATCCGTGAAGCTCTTACCCAGCGGAAACACCTGGCCGCTGACCGCCTGCGTCGTTATCGCGCCGAAGGAGTGCCCTGACATGCCGACACGTTTCAAATCGAACCGTCCCGCGAACGCGTGTGCGGTGTCCTTGCTCCAAACTTCAAGTTGATCCAGAACCACTGGCACATCCTGGACACGCAACAGGAAATCCTTCAGCCCTGCCGCCTGCTTCAGCGCCGCCATACGTTGGGCGACTGGTAGGTCTTTCCAGACACTGTCATCACTTCCCGGATGTTGCAGGAAAACCGCCACGTATCCTCGCCGTGCCCAGTGCTTACCGAGAAACGCGGAGCCTTCACGGTTGCCGCCGAGTCCATGACTAAAGAGCACTACCGGCGCGGACGTCTTGTTCGCAGGTAAATAGACACGGATCGGAATCTCGCGAGAACGCTTCGCGTCCTTGATCGCCAAGTCCGTGTGCTCAATTTGCAGATTGGGTGTGACCAGCGGGTCGTAGTCGGCTCGCAGTCCAGACGCTGACATCACGAAAAAAATCGCAATCGCGAATGCTATTCTCACTGTGTGTCCTCTGGCGATGTTGAAGGTGGAGAGTGTGTTCTTCATCGTAACAAAACCTTTATAGTCCGCCTTAACGTCCGTGAGAGTGACTTGTGTCATCGTCGCTGATTTTTCTCATTGACTACCAGCCCAGACATTGGCGAAGCCCCTTCGAGGCTCCATCGCTTCGCCTTGCGCCGTTCCAGGCCACCGGCGACCATTTGAGGCCAAGTTGTTCGGGCGCATCCAGTACGTCAATAGTGGGTCCTCATTCGCAGCATTGTTGTCGAACGGTGTGGGCAGTCATGAAACTTCGTCTCTACGAACGCACCAACCTTCGCGGAATACTCAAAAGTTGACGGCAGTCAACTTTCTGGACCGCTTAATAAAAGCGGTTTCTATTTACCTCGCATGTTGTTGTGAGTAGCTGCATGACAAACAACTTTCGGGCTCCTAGCGTCACATCGGCCAATAGAGATCACCGGTTGCTTACACGTTAAAATCGTTTCCTGCTGTTAAGGTTTTACCCGGTATCATCCGACCTCATCTTCCTTCACGAATGCCGATCGCTCTACGAGCCCGTGCACTTGGCAAGCACCAATCAAAATACGTCCCAAAGTCCTCACCAAGATTCACCTTGTTGTTCAGTCCATGTCAATCATTGTTTCTGATCTCAAGAAATGTCGCCGGTGTGCCGGTTCGTGTCATGGTGGCCCCCGTGGTGCCGGGACTTACCGATCATGAAGCACCAGCCATTTTCAATGCTTATCTCCACACCGATGCTCGATACGTGCTGCTTAGGCTGCCGCAGACAGTCGAGCCCGTCTTTTTTGAGTGGCTCCGTGGGACTCAGCCACTCAAGTCCGCAAGAGTGGAGAGCCTTGTTCGCCGAACCTGGAGTGGACTCCGCTTGCGACCAGCGAATGGTCGGCAGCGGTGAGGACGCTGGTCAAATTCGCAGCATGTTTGGCATGGTTCGATCCAAACTTGGATTTAGCGACCTACCGCGCCTGGACGTTGATCAATTCCTCAGCTGACGAGGCCAACCGATGATACCCACCAAAGACCCAGGTGATTTGCGTTGTGTAATCCGAAAAGTCGCGACGACGCCGACAAAATTCAATCAAGAATGTACGAGATGTGTAACACCCCGACGACCGTTCAGCAACGCTGAGCGATCAGCTTGGTTTCGCTCTTGTCATTAGTCATTAAATGTCAGGTTCAGCTTCGCTTGCGCCAAGCGGAACAACTCCCGCAGCACCTCGACGAGTTCGTCGTCAGAGGCACTGCTTTTAAACTCGTAGTCCTCACGTTGGAACGCTTGGACCATTGACTTTGCGGAACGGAGCACACCGGACGAAACTCTCGAATCGTTCGGTGGTGACATGTTCGCGTTCGGAGTTGCAGCTTCCACGACCACCTCATCGTGAACGTGCATTACCACCGGCAGCCCGCGTCGCTCGTACTCAACAAGAAATTCTGTTAGTAAGTCACGGCAGATCCCTTGCACGATGTTCTGTACGAGTTTGCGACCATATGTGCGCGTCCACCCTTCTCGCGGATGCTCAAACTCGAAGCCGTTCGAAGTCAACGACCGTATGCTGCGGTAGTAAATCGAACGATTGCTCGGCAGGGTGATGGCTAGGTCGCGTCCATCGTACATGAAACTGCAACGACAAGCATGCTGAATGACAGCCACGAAAGTTCGAGAGAGGTCCCGTCGATAAAACTGACTCGCCCGACTCTTGATCCATTCGTCGAGACTGTCATTGCAGCAAGCGAAGCCAGTGCGATCATGTGACTTGTCCAATCGACCGATTGTCCAGTTCGGCATCAATCTGCTGTACAGAGCAACTTGAATCCTCGTCACTTGAGAAAAGCCCGATTCGGTGGCGATTGGTCGGTTTGCCTTGCGACACACTCTCCGTCCAGCATTTTTCAACTGAATCCAGTCCGTACCGGCAATTACGTTCGGCAAACACTCAGCGACAATTTGACAATAATCTTCACTAGGAACGGTTGACATGTCGATAGTTCACACGTAATGTATTTGGCATGGGAGAATCAGTCTTGTCTAAAAACCGACTTCAAGACGAATTGAAAAAGAAACGTCCGTTTGATTCGCCGGAACAGGAAGCCAACCTGAATATTCTGCGAACCAACGACCAGTTTCAGAATCGATTTGGCCGTTTGTTTCGAGAATTTGATCTCACTTCTTCGCAATACAACGTGCTGCGAATTCTGCGGGGCGAAGGGAAGCCGATGCCTTGCCAGGAAATTGCTGAACGGATGATTCAAGTCGTTCCGGCAATGACCGGGCTTTTGGATCGATTGGAGAACCAGGGTCACATTCGCAGGGAGCGGTGTACCGAGGATCGGCGAATAATCTATGTCGAACTAACCGATTCAGCGAAGGACTTGCTCAAGCGGATGGATGCCCCTGTGAGTGAACTCCACAAACGGTTGATCGGTCATCTCACGCAGATGGAAATCAAAGAACTGAGTCGTTTGCTGGAAAAGGCACGTCTCAGTGTTCAGATCAAAGAGGCTTAACAAGTTTTTTTGCCCTTAAACCTTATATGTGAACAACTCACACGCAAACTAAAAACGAGATAGATCATGACATTCACGGGAAAAGTAGCGTTGATAACCGGTGGGACATCGGGGATTGGAAAAGAAACTGCGATTCAACTCGCACAAGCGGGTGCCAAAGTGGTTATCGCTGGACGACGCCTCGAAGAGGGTAATGCCGTCGTTGATGACATCAAATCTGCGGGTGGAGAAGCGATGTTTGTTCAGACCGACGTGACACAGGAAGATCAGGTCAAGCGGCTCGTCGATGAAACGGTGAGGCACTTCGGTCGTCTGGACATCGCTTTCAACAACGCCGGAATCGAGCAGGGAGGACCGATCACCGAAGTCACTGAAGAAGACTATCGCAAGGTCTTTGACATCAACGTGCTGGGTGTGTTTCTCAGCCAGAAATATGAAATTCCAGCGATGCTCGCATCCGGCGGCGGTTCCATCATCAACACGTCCAGTGTAGTAGGGCATATCGCTATGCCGGGAGCCAGTGTTTACATCGCTTCCAAGCACGCAGTCGAGGGTATCACGAAAACGACGGCACTCGAATTGGCTGGTCAAGGGATTCGGGTCAATGCGGTGGCTCCAGGTGCCATCGCCACTGACATGATTGATCGATTTGCAGGTGAAGAAGGTTCCGACAATCGCGAATGGCTTGTATCGCTGCACCCGATGGGCAGGTTGGGATTGTCAAAGGAAGTCGCCGCCGCCGTGTTGTATTTGGCGTCGGACGCAGCTTCATTCACCACCGGCACGTCATTGCCAGTGGACGGTGGTTATCTCGCAAAGTAGTCGGCAACTCATTTCGGTCTCTGCTTGTTCGTTTGTATTGAAGGGTTCGGATCATGATTCAAGTTCGCAAAGCCAATGATCGAGGCCACGCCGACCACGGCTGGCTCAACACATACCACACGTTTTCATTTTCAAGCTACCAAGACCCGAAGCACATGCGGTTTCGGTCGTTGCGAGTGATGAATGAAGATGTAGTCGCACCGGGGCAAGGATTTGGAACACATCCCCACAACGACATGGAGATTGTGACTTACGTCCTTGAAGGAGCCTTGGAGCACCGAGACTCGATGGGTAATGGCGAAGTCTTGCGACCTGGAGAGTTTCAACGCATGACAGCCGGAACGGGGATCACGCACAGCGAGTTCAATCCGTCTGAAAGTGAACCGGTTCATTTGTACCAAATTTGGCTGTTGCCAGAACGCAAAGGGATCGAGCCGAGCTACGAGCAAAAGCGATTCTCTGACGAAGAGCGGCAGAATCAATTGCGATTAGTTGCATCCAGGGATGCCGAAGATGGCTCGCTGCTGATTCATCAGGACGCTCGCATCTATCTTTCAAAGATCGATGCAGGAAAAGAGGTCGGACATGAACTGCTCGAAGGCCGACATGCGTGGTTGCAAGTTCTGCGTGGAACCATTTCGTTGAACGGAACCGATCTTGGCACAAGTGACGGCGTGGCAGTGAGCGATGAAAGGTCATTGACCATCCACGCACACACCGACGCCGAAGTCATGCTCTTCGATTTGGCATAACCGGAATCGTTTCCAATTTGCTTTCGTTTACAAACTCAACATCCCTGGACAAAAACTATGCAAGCCGCCGCATCGCTATTCGCTCGAATCATGATTGCTACAATTTTCTTGATGAGTGCTGTTGGCAACAAGATTCCCAAGTTTGATTCAGTCGCCCAGTACATGGCGGCGGAAGGTGTTCCGCTGCCGCAAGTCGCCCTTGTTGGGGCGATCATCTTTTTGATCGTTGGCAGTCTGTCGGTAATCGCTGGATTCAAGATTCGAATCGGAGCGGCATTGTTGCTCGTGTTTCTCGTTTTGGCGACCTATTTCTTCCACGACTTTTGGACGTTTGAGGGTCAGGAGCAACAGACGCAAATGATCCAGTTCATGAAAAACCTATCGCTGATGGGAACGATGGTCTTCTTGATGGCAAATGGGGCGGGTCAGTTGAGCATGGACGCAAAACTCGCCGTCCCGAAATCCGAATGATGAACACACGATGACTTTCTGATCTCACAGATAGGGCGACGATTCCGAGTTGCCCACTTCCATAACGTATACGCAGGAAAGAACACACCATGACCGGGCTATTCCAAGAGTTTCAACTGAAGGATGTTCGTCTTAAAAACCGCATTGGCGTCTCACCGATGTGCCAATATTCGTCTGACGATGGCTTTCCAAACGATTGGCACTTCGTCCATCTTGGCTCTCGTGCCGTAGGTGGTGCGGGGCTGGTGATCGTTGAGGCAACCGCAGTTTCACCGGAAGGTCGGATCAGTCCTGCCGACAGCGGCATCTATCTCGATGAGCATGTGGAGTCGTTCGCTCGCATCGCCCGATTCATGAAGCAATTTGGAGCGGTCCCTGGCATTCAAATTGCTCATGCCGGTCGAAAGGCGAGTGCTAACAAACCGTGGGAAGGTGACGATCATATTGAAACGGGAAAAGGTGGCTGGGACACGATTGCACCTTCAGCGTCTCCGTTTGGTGGAACGCTTACCAAAACTCCAAAGCAGATGACGGTCGAAGATATCGTTCGAGTTCAGGATGCTTTTGTCGCTGCTGCACGGAGAGCCTTGGCGGCTGGATTCGAATGGTTGGAGCTTCACTTTGCTCACGGCTATCTTGCTCACGAGTTCTATTCCCCGCTCGCCAACATGAGGACGGACAGCTACGGGGGCAGCTTCGAGAACCGGATTCGATTTATCGTTGAGACGTTCACTGCCGTCCGCAACGTTTGGCCTGAACGGCTTCCTTTAACAGCCCGACTGTCTGTGACAGATTGGATTGAGGGCGGCGTCACAGTTGAAGAGTCCATTGAACTCGTTCGCCGATTGAAAAGTGCTGGGCTAGACTTGCTGGATGTGAGCCATGGATTCGTGACGCCCGATATCTCTCAAGTTCCGTGGGGACCGGGGTTCATGATTCCGATTACCAGCCGTATTCGTCAAGAAACTGGCATCTCAACCGCAGCAGGTTGGTTGATTACCGAACCAAAACAGGCGGACGAAGCCATCAGGGATCAGCACACCGATATCGTCGTACTCGCTAGAGAACTGCTGCGTGATCCGTACTGGCCCTATCATGCTGCGGTAGAACTTGGTGCGGAAAAGTCATCGGACATTCTGCCAATCCAGTATGCACGGGCAGTCAAGGCAAGATGACAGTGGTGCCCGTCAGTCAATCGTCTCTTTAACGATGAATGACGGTGACATGAACTTAGTGTGCGGATCGTTGATTGCTGGTCGCTACCAGCCAAACGATCTGCATCCGATATTGGCAATCGAAACAAACGACTCACGAGTGGCGGTAAACTGATGCCTGCGGCGAAAAAGAAAGGCATACTGCCCTGAGGCTGCTTCGATGAAGGAAGACACGTTCCGACCATCTTCGATAAAGGTTCCCGTCGAAATTTGGCGTAAGTACCATGAAGATTTGAAGATACTCCTTGGCGTATACGGTATACCCGTCGAAACGAGCAAGTTGGTCGATGATGATGCGAGCTACACTTTCGAGTTGCCTGCTGGATGGACAAAACGGCTAGACGACGAACTGCGTAAATTTTTGGACGAGTTTCTGCAGTAGCACGTTGCTTTGGTGAAGACAAATGAACGTTTTTGGTTTCGAACTTTCAGTCACGCAAATAATCATTGCTGCTGCGGTCGCCTTGGTTGTACTTTTCCTACTCAGTCGCTTGTTCAAGCGTCCCAAGGTTGACCAACACACAGAACGAGTCACATGCACTTGTGGTTGGTCTGGCGTGGTAAGTCGGTTCAGCGGTGAATGTCCAAAGTGCGGCAACACCATTGGTTCACGAATCGCATCGAAGTAGTTGTGGGGGATTAAGTTGAACTAAGAGCACAGAAAATGAATCGGCGGTGAAGCTATAAGGTCCGATGATCGGCGGTTCGGTGAAGAAGCAGGATCATGTAGAGCGTGGCGATCGCGTGTGGCATGGGCCAGCGAAATCGCATGTAACTGGCTCCAATGCTACACGCCCAAACTCAAGCCAGTTGCCACGGCTCGTCCACTGGCCGCATCCCGTGTTGCCAAAGACGGGATCGAACTTCCTTAACAAGTCGGCGACTGGGTCCGCCATGAAGATGTCGATGATCGATCAATAGAAATGCCTTCCAGTACAAAGACGAGACCGGACCTAGTCCAGTCGATCGACGCAAGCCAGGCACGACATACACGCTGATGGTGGATCGAAACGGAGTTCCGATGGCGATTCGCATTTGCGGATCCAACTGGAGTGACCAACGTGAGATTCTGCCGCTGATCCAAGAAGATTTCCCGCAAGTGGGCGGTCGTCCGGGGCGACCGCGAATCGGTCCCGACGAAGTGTATGCGGATGCCGGCTACGACAGCGAAAACACACGAGAGGTATTGCGGTGCATGGGAATGAAGCCGTTCATCCGAAAACGAGGGGCACCGCATGGCAGTCATTTGGGACGAGTTCGCTGGGTCGTAGAACGATCGATTGCTTGGCTCAAAGGCCTGCGGCGTTTGCGCTTCCGTTATGATCGAAGTGCCTCGATCATTCATGGTTGGGCAACGTTAGCAATGAGCATTCTCGTTTTCCGAATCTGGCAAAACGACTCTGAGTTTGCTGGATAAATTTCAACAAGTGATGCATCGCAACCGTTTCTAAAAACCACAGTTTTCTGTCCCGCTCTAAGGGCAAACGAACGCACTCATTCCGTGTGCTTGTTCACCGCATGATCGATGGCGTACCACTGCCAGGGCAAGCGTTGGTCGTACTCGATCCGCAGCGTCAGTTGATCGAAGATATGTACCCCGACGAATGTGGTCACACGCAGGAGCGACTGATCCTGCATCAGTTGATCGATGACCTCCAACCGGACATCGTCTG
>JBGSJT010000729.1:0-5175 GCA_041741715.1 Pirellulaceae bacterium
GAAGATCGTCAAACCGACAATCTATCTCTTTCCGGGCAGGACCGACGATGTGCCACTCTCCGGAGCGACCATCCAGCGGACGTGCAAGATGGCCACCGCACAGGCTCATATCAAGAAGATCGTGACTCCTCATACTTTGAGACACAGTTTCGCGACCGGACTATTGGAGGCAGGCGTCGATCTCATGGCGATCAGCAAGCTGCTCGGGCACAGCAGCTTTACAACCACCATGATCTATTTACATTGTCGGCGAGAGCACCTGGGGTCGACTCCCAGCCCGATCGACTGGCTACCAGCGCGTCAGTGCCCACGCTGGATCGACCCATCGCTGCAAGCTCCATCCCCCGAGTCGAAGAATTCCGAGTCGAAGCCTCCAGAGCCGACGGACCCGATCTGACTGTGGCCAATCTCATCAAGCGTTTCACGCCTGAGTTCATTGCCCAACACCGCCACCACTTGGCTAGGCAAGTGGAAAGCACATTGGCGCGGATCGGCTTCTGCCGCACCGCGCCCATGGGAGGCAGGACCTACGCCTGTAATCAGTGTCAGACAAAGGTCTCGCTGTATAACTCGTGCGCCGACCGCCACTGCCCGCAGTGCAGCGGCGCTCGCCGCAGCAACTGGCTCGACAAAGCGGCCCAACTTCTGCTACCCGATGTGACCTACTTCCAAGTTGTCTTCACCCTGCCTGATAAGCTATCGCCACTCATCCTAGGTAATCGTCGAGAACTGTATCGTACTCTGATGCATGCCGCCTGGGAGTCGCTCAAGGATTGTATTGAGAGCGAACTAGGGATGCAAGCTTCGGCCATGATGGTTCTGCATACTTGGAATCAACGGCTTGAGCACCATCCCCACGTGCACTTGCTCGTTCCTGGCAGCGGACCATCGCTCGACGGCCAAAGCTGGATCGAATGTCAGCAGACCCTGGGCACTGGCCGTCGACCAGGCAAGCCAACCTTAGTCGACAACCGGAAGCTCAGCTCGGAGTTCAGCAAACGCTTTCTGAAGAAACTCAATTCCCTGCATCGTCGTGGCAAGCTGGCGATCGAAGGCCAGCTAGCTGCTCTCCAAGAACCTCTGGCCTGGGCCAAGTTTACTGACAGTTTACTAGAGCACGACTGGTGCGTATTCATCGAGCGGCCACCGACGGCCGAGTCATCCCCGCAGCATGTCCTGAAATACTTGGCCCGCTACATGACGGGCGGTCCCATCTCAGACCGCCGCTTAACGAGCTGCGAAAATGAGATAGTTACGTTTTTAGCTCGTGAGAAGAAGAAAGGCGGCTCTAAGAAGCAAGTGCCAGTGGAGATTAGCGGAGTTGAGTTCACTCGCTGTTGGTCGCTGCACATTCTCCCCAAGGGGTTTACCAAGTCACGCTGCTTCGGTGGCTACAGCAGTGCTAACCGCACCACATTCATTGCCCAGTGCAAACTGCTTCTGCCACCTAACACAATTGCACCGCAGGACAAGCACCAACAAGTTGATGCCCCTCAACCTTCTACTGAGCGGCCTTGTCCCAAGTGTCAGCAACCCTTGCAGCTCATTGCCGAGACACGTCGTCCCAGTTGGCGCGACTTATTCTACGGCCCCGACCATCAACCTTGGTTCGAGAGCTAAGTCAATGACTCTGCAGTATTACACCCACCATGACGCGTTACTCACTACGACTGCCGTGACCGTAGGCCGCTACCTACTGCTCGCCAAAACGGTCGCCGGAGACTCTCTATCCGCCCTGAAATTCTCTGCTGAGCACTTGCGGTGTCCATCAAAAAGCTTGCCAAGCTCTCTTCCGCTACGTTAGACTGGTTCGCAGCAGACGCCAGTTCACTACTATCCGCATAACGTGTGCGGAGCGAAGCGTCTCAGTTCAACGGACAATCTATCCCGCCGTTGCAGTTGGGATAGATTGCTATTCGTTATGCGGCGTGAGAATCTATGCTAGCAGCCTTTCTGAGGGTTGGTGCTCCGGGTCGAAGCGCGAGGAATCGGGCGAGTCGATCGTCATCGCTGAGCGAAGCGGCTCGGAGTTGGAGAATCGCTTCCGCCCCGTCAGGATTGTTCCAGAACATCTCGGTCCCTTTTGTTCGATAGTTGATCTCTTTAACCGCTGATTCCATCCAGGCGCTGGTAGTCGGAAGTCCTTGACAACGGTACTCGCCATAGCGCATGCGCTCTCGGTTATTTCGCAGGTATTGAATCACCAGACGTAGTTGTTCCCGCGGGTCGTCGTCGGTTGCGTCCTCTGGCGGCGGGCCGATTCGCTGCTGGTGTTCGCAGAGTTGTGTGATTACTTCGCACACTCTACCTTGCCAGGCGAGTGTCATCCAACTCGTGTACGCCGACCAAGCAGCGTCGCATTTTCCAAAGCAGATGATCGAGCCACGAAATAGGTAGCTGACTGCGTGTACAAAATCGAGAATGGCTGTGTAGTCACTAAAGTGCAGTTCGTGAATCTTCCAATTGCAAGTCAGCCCGTCTCCAACAAAGGCTTTACGCTTAGCTTCACCAAATCGCCTACGCTGAGCCTCGCGTTTCATTTGGACTCCAAACTGCTTGGAGTCTTTCATGCTAGAAACTAGTGTGCGATGAATTCGTTGGGGTTTATGCTTGGGTGGTGTTTGCTTACGTTCAGTCGTAGTTGCTTTCTCCTCGTCGGGCAATGTGTCGTCTGTCCCCGCGTTTTCCTTGGTTTTTGCCATCTCTACGAGCTGAGCAACGTGCTGTGGATCAAAAAAACATTTTGGCGGCGCTGGCTCTGGATCAATCGCACTGGTTGAACTGGCGGCACTGACAAAGATTGCGTTCTTGGTCTCATTCCAACCCTTGCCACTAAGATGAACGCCTGGTCCACAGTCGGGCATGCGCGTCCGAATGCGTCCTCCGTCGTAACCAACAATTGCCACTTCAGGCACAATAGATTCGCCAGTTAAGACGCCTTCCCAATTCTCCTCCGCAGCAGACGCCAGTTCGTTGCCGACCTCCAGGCAGACACGTTCTATCGTATTGGCAGAAACCTTGAAACCGACCACACGTTCCATGATCAGCGAGGCTCGTTTAAATGATCGTGTTTCTCCATTGACGAATACCATCTGTCGCTTGAAGCCCGGCGTCGATTCGCGATTATCGAATCCCATGCTCACACGCTGAGGGAAAAAAAGACCGTCGACAGCGACGGCAATATGCAACCGGTTCAGTCAACTCTATGGGGCCATCCATCGAAGTGACTTTACGAATTTCGACCTCGACTCGGCATCGCTGCTTGCAATCCGGACAGCGCGTATCTTTGAGCTCCCGAAGCGCGACTTCACGGGCCCGTTCCTCCTGGATCGCGCGACTGAACCGCTGCCCCAAAGCATGCGCGGCAAGCTCTATCTGATCGAAGTGCGGTGTCTCATCCCCCTGCTCGACGCCCTGAATGTCTGCAGCTACTTTCGATGCCTGTCGCAACAAATCTTGCAATTTTTCGGTTAGCTGCACTGCTTTCGCGTCCATGCGAATCACTCCTAAACCTGAGAATTTCAATACCTACTCCAGCCAGGCCTCTCAGCTTACCACACAATCCCGTGTTTCTACTATTGACGTTTCTCTATGAATCTGGGCGTTCGCAAACCCTGACATGCACCCCGAATACGCATGCGTTTGAAAAAAGACTTGACTGTATTCAAACCGTGTGATACTCACTAAGACAATGTTAAACGCGATTTTTGCTGGAGCGAATAAAATGAGGATCACAACTGAACAACTGAACCAAGTGGCAGCACTCTTGAAAACAAACGACAAGAATCTAGTTATATCCGCTTGCGTCAAAACGCTGGTAGACGCTGGATCAGATGTTGACCAAGCGATTGACGCAACGTTGGGAGCGGGACAATTTGAACAACTTGTCAGCGAAGTCTTCGAGGCGTTTGAAGCATGAGCCGCGGCGGCAAACGAGAAGGGGCGGGCCGACGGCCTGCTCCAACGGGCACGCAGAAAGTCCCCTACGGAACGAAACTAGCCCCCGAAGTCGTTGAGTACCTGCGGCAGTGCAAGAACGCCTCGGAAACAATCGATCTTGCTGTTAGGCGGTCAAAGTCCTTTCGAGAATGGGTGGGTAAAACAAAATAGCAACTGGCTTCCTTCCAAACTGGTAAATGGATCTTGTTTGCCATCAAACATTTGCGCTCTACCGCTCTCACACAGGCCACAACCGGAACTGAGAAAAGCTTTCCCAGCTTAAACTCCTCAGTTTTTCGGCGAGATCAATCTACCGAGATTTCTGGGTGCGAGTTGAAAAAACGCTTAATCTCCTCCACCGACATTCTCGATTGACGTATATCGAGCTTCCTCAATTGCTTGAGCTCCTTGAGATCATCCAACAAAAAGCGATCAACGTTGGTGTTGGCAAGGTTAAGAGTCTGCAAGTTTGTCGCAGAGACCAGCCTCGTGGCGATGCTGGCGTCAAACGGCGAGTGGGAGAGGTCGAGGTGATGGAGTGACTCGACGTGACGAAGTGTGCTGAGCGAAGTAAGTTGGGATTGTCGAAGGGATAGTGAAGTCAGTTGCGATAGCTCTGGGAGGGACCCGAGCGACTTGAGAGGCGTGTTACTCAAGACGAGCGACTGAAGATTCTCGAAGTGGACCAACTGTGCCAGCAGTTCATCAGTCAACAAACATCCGCTTAAATCGATTCCGACAATCTGGGTGGGATCCAGAGTAGTAGCGGCGTCATTGACGTCGCGTTGGGATAGCCACTTTTCTGCACCTGCAATTCGAACTTGACCACCGATGTCGAGCACCCATTGCAGAGCCGCATGAGGGGCATCGGCTTTTTGTCGCTTCTCAAACTCACTGCGGCTGATTGTGACCTCGGCTCCGCCAGGGTAGCGGAGGACGTGGGCGAGATAAGAGTCATTTGCTGGATTCGCGTTTTGGAGGTTGCCATTGGCTGAGAGTTCGACACTGGATCCATCGTCGAGTGCCAGGCCAATGTAGTCAATCGTTCCGGTGAGCAAGTCGACTTGTACGAATGAGTCGTGCGGATTGCCGCTGCGGAATACGGCTTTCGTGCCATCCGAGTTCTTGCGAATGTCGGAAGCTGAGATCGAACCGACTGGAGTCGAGGACTTTAACGCACCACCCTGCCAAATTTCGAACGATTGCCCCTGATCGCTAGAAGTGACCAATAGAACA
>JBGSJT010000730.1:0-2845 GCA_041741715.1 Pirellulaceae bacterium
ACTGGGGGTTCATGCTCGGGCAATTCAAATGGGTTTACGCCATCTTCAGCCCGCTAGGTGGCTATATCGCAGATCGCTTCAGCCGTCGATTCACGATCTGCGCGAGCCTGTTTATTTGGTCGATCGTCACCTGGACTACTGCGAATGCAACGACCTACGACGAATTGCTGTGGACTCGCAGCTTGATGGGGATCAGCGAAGCCTTCTACATCCCAGCGATTCTCAAGGACAAATTTCCGTCGATTGGCCAAGGCATGGCGGGCGTCTCGGCCACGCTCTATGTCAACATCGCGCCTCTCATGGGCGCTTTCGGTGGAGGCTGGTTGGCCGACAGACTCATGCGCGGTACGATCCGCAGAAGAATCTATGTCAGCGCACTTGGCATGTCTTTACTAATTCCAGCGCTCTTCGGAGTTGGAAACTCACCAACGCTCTTGGTCGCAATTATGTTTCTGGCACTGTTCGGCCTCGGCTGGGGATTCTTTGATTGCAATAACATGCCGATTTTGTCGCAAATTGTAAGGCCCGAATTGCGTGCTACCGGCTACGGAATCATGAATTTAGTCAGTATTAGCTGCGGAGGACTGGCCGATTGGGGTTTTGGAATTTTACGCGATCAGGCAGTCCCGCTCAACCAGATCTTTGGCGTCTTTTCCAGCCTCGCATTGTTTTCCGTGGTGTTGGTGCTCTTCATTCGTCCCAGAGCGGATCTTGCTCAGCGAGAGTTGGAGCTAAGTCCCTGATTTTCTAAGCAAGCAGCATTTTGCGCACGTGTAATCTGCATAAGGCAAACATCATCGACTCGGAATAATCAACCGTCCTTTGCGGTGCATTGTTCCGGTTTTTGATGCGTCAAACGGACTTCCCCTGATTTTACTCGGAATTGTTCTGGCACGAAGAGTGCTTCACGCGGCTTCGTGATGACTATCGCCGTCTGGTTCCGGGCTCTGGCAATCCGACGTGGTTGATTTCACCAGCTTCGGCTGGGATTTACGCAGGCCTTCTCGTCGTTCGGCGGACTACTGGTGACAGCAGCGAACTATTGGCCATTCGTTAGAGTGAGCTTTCGCCTGCGATTTACGACTATAATACTGTCGAGTTGGGATGAATACTCCGAAAATCCTGCCATTGGCGTGACACCATTTATGGAACGGTCTCGACGTGTTACTTCGCGCATTCTTGTTGATCGACAATCGCACTTCTCAGCGCCGGGTCAATGCGGCTCTACAGAAACTTGGTTTGCTGACGGACAGCACAAGCTCACTCTCACACCTGCAGGATGTGATACTCCGCGAGAGCTGCGATATTTTGGTCATCAGTCGCGGCATGCTCACCGAGGATGCCGGTGAGTGGATTCGGCGAGTGCTCGAATTACCTGATTCACCA
Source organism: Pirellulaceae bacterium (assembly GCA_041741715.1). GTDB lineage: Bacteria > Planctomycetota > Planctomycetia > Pirellulales > Pirellulaceae > Aureliella. Next base: position 1,387 of record JBGSJT010000730.1, read on the forward strand.
GACATCATCGTGCTGACGGATCGTGAAGATTCGCGCGAACGAGCAAAGTGGCTTTCACAAGGTTGCGTTGCCGTGCTGCTGCAGTCGTTGCCTGCTGCCGCCCTTAGGAGCGTGATCGAAGCCGTACTAAAACGACGCAAGAATGCAGAGCCCACCTCGATCGACAGAGTCCGAGTTCTGGGGCCACCCAGATTAAGTGATTTTAAGTCGGCAAGTGAGTTGATGCGTAGTTTCATGTCAGTTGTAGAACGGGTTGCGCCCAGCGATGCGACGCTACTGTTACTCGGTGAGACGGGGGTCGGCAAGGAACGGTTGGCGCGCGCGATTCACAACGACAGTGCCCGTTCGAAGGGCCCGTTTGTAGCGGTCAATTGTGCTGCCCTGACTGAGTCGCTGTTAGAGAGCGAGCTGTTTGGGCATGAGGAAGGTGCCTTTACCGGCGCCAGTCGTTCCCGTCGTGGTTGCTTTGAATTGGCTCACAGTGGAACTTTATTCTTGGACGAAATCGGAGAAATGCCTTTGCATTTGCAGGTTAAACTGCTACGCGCATTACAGGAACGCGAGGTCGTCCGACTTGGGGGCGAAAAACCTATTTCCGTCGACGTGCGTGTACTTGCCGCAACCAATCGTGATATCGAAAATGAAGTTGAGCAAGATAGGTTTCGCAAGGACCTCTTCTATCGATTGTCGGTCGTGAAATTAAAGATACCTTCGCTCAGCGAACGACGCGAAGATATACCTTCACTAGTGAGTGACTATATTCACTATTTCAGCACTCGCATGACGCACCAAGCGATCCATTGTAGCAAGGAAGCAGTCGACGCTCTGATTCGCTACCACTGGCCCGGCAACATTCGCGAGTTGATCAACGTTATCGAACGAGCGATGTTGCTGTGCCAACGACAGGAGATCGGGCTGGTCGATCTGCCACACGAAATAAAATCTTCTGACAGCGTTTCCGACTCAGTCGCGAACGATTCTGAACAAAAACTCAACAGTGCGAGCAAGCTTCCATTGAATGAATTCCTTGCCCAAGCTGAACGACAGTACTTGGTTCGATTGCTGGAAACTACTGGGGGCCGCATCGGCGAAACGGCGCGCCTCGCCAAAATCGACCCACGCGTCCTCTACCAAAAAATGAAAAGACTGAAGCTAAACAAGAAAGACTTTGGATAGGGGGAGTTGCTGACAGTTGTGAGTGTTTGAGCACAGCGGGCTCCGCCCTCCATGTCGCGACTCTCGACGCTGGAGGCAGAACCGGCAGAGCCTCCCAGCCACGCACTCCCAGGCAGGAGCTTGGGAGTGCGTGTTTTGTGGGATGTTTAGAAAGGCCAGAACCACGGAATCAATACGATAGCCACGATTCCAAGCAGCACATTCAGTGGTGCTCCAATGCGCATGAAGTCGAGGAAACGATAGCCGCCTGGACCGTAAACCATCATGTTGGTCTGGTAGCCGA
>JBGSJT010000731.1:0-38152 GCA_041741715.1 Pirellulaceae bacterium
CCTGAAACCTGGAACCTGGAACCTGGAACCTGAAACCTGGAACCTGAAACCTGGAACCTGAAACCTGGAACCTGGAACCTGGAACCTGGAACCTGGAACCTGGAACCTGGAACCTGGAACCTGGAACCTGGAACCTGGAACTTACCCTGGCAAAACGGTCTTAACTAAATCGTGGCAGCCGAGTGGACGTGTGGTGGAAAAAACTTCTCCGGCGGCGAATCCGGCGGCGGCACCAGCCGAGAGGGCCAAGCCGCGGACGCGCTCAATAATGCTGCGTTTCTCAGGTGGAAACTGGGTCTGATAACACATGATCGATTCAATTTTTGCCTCGAGCTGGTCAGAAATGTCGACCGTGATCTGACTGCTATAGTCGGGTGAGCGGAGTGGTTCGAAACCAAGATGAAAGTAGAGATGGCTGCTAATCGTATGCACTGGCAAGCCACTGAAGTGCTCGTCCCACTTGGTCAATCGAGCATAGAAGACTGCGGCATCGGTGATCAACATGGCTTGATAGTGGTCTGGGGAAGCCATCGGTGTCTTACCGCCGAAACCGATCACGATGCGCGGACGATAGCGGCGGAATTCGGTTGCAAGGGCAACGCGGGTTTCGAAGCTATCGAATAGTCGGCGATTGGTCAGCGGCAATATCTTGCGAAGTGAGATCCCCAGTCTCTCGGCCGCGCGTGCGGCTTCGGCTTCGCGTATTTCGGGTGACTCGCAGCGTGGTGTCGGTTCGCCGTTGGTCAAATCGATGATACCGACGCGGTAGCCTTGCGTTGCCAGCTTGGCCAACGTACCGCCACAGGCGATCTCCACATCATCGGGGTGCGCGCCGACGACCAACACATCCAGCTCAGAAGCGGTGTGGGACGCAACTGTCGACTCTTCGCCATCGAGCGGACTGGCGAGTGGTGCGGTGTTAATTATTTTTGGGGCACTCGTCATGGGGTCACTCATCATGAGGCCTGCTTTCTGGCGATGATCAAGAAAGAAGGATTGGCGGCTTCCAAACGGAGCGATTCAAATTGTTGCTGACTGCGGGAGAGATTGATCATTAGAACTCGTGGCTCGACCGCCAGACCACGCAATGCCTGTTCGACGGCGGTGAGGTTGTCGAGGCTGGCCACATTGACGACCAGTCGTCCGCCGGAGCGCAAGCACTGCCAAGCCGACTGCACGAGCTTGACTACCGAGCGACCGGTGCCACCCACGAAGATAGCGTCAGGGGCTGGTAAATCCTTCCAAGCTGCGGGGGCTTCGCCGAGAATCGGTGTTAGATTCTGAATACCAAAAGTTCGCGAGTTTTCGAGGAGCAGATTGTAATCTTCTGGATCCATTTCGATGGCGAAGACTTGTCCTGCCGGGGCGAGTTGTGCCGATTCGATGGCCACCGAGCCGCTCCCAGCACCGACATCCCACACCACGCTAGTCGCTCCCAAATCCATTTCTGCCAATGCGATGACTCGCACTTCACTTTGCGTCAGCAGACCGCGCTTGGGGCGACTCTGCAAAAAGCATTCGTCCGGGTTGCCGAACAATCGCTTCCCTTGCATGGCCGCAGGGCGATCGGGAACATTGGGATGTCGCACCAACACCATCACATTGAGGCTGTGAAACGATTGTTCTGCAATCTCCGCCAGCGTACCGCGTGTCACGCGTTCGTCGGGTCCTCCCAGATTTTCGCAGACGTAGGCCGTGAAGTAGTCGATCCCTTTTTCGAGCAATGCTTGGGATAACTTGGCGGGTGACGTTTCATCTGAAGTGAAGACACCAACTTTCTCAGCGGATCGAATCTTCTCGACGACACGCGAAAGTGCTTGAGTGGCCAAATTGGTCAGATAGGCTTCGTCCCAACTTTCTTTCACGCGGGCGAAGGCCAGCTGCATGCTGCTGACGTGCGGCAGAACTTCGAAACGATCCTTGCCGAGTTTCTCGCACAGGAATCGGGCCGTTCCATAGAATAGAGGATCGCCGCTGGCGAGCAGCACGAGTGGTTTGGCTTGGGCCGAATTGATCGCCTCGGAGACTTGAGCCAAGTCGGCCGAGAGGGTGATCGTCTGTTGTTTACTGGGTTTCACCATGGCCAACAGATTGGCTGGGCCCAATAACGTCCCGGCGGAAGAAATGAGGTCGAGAGCGTGGCGCGTGAGCCCTTCAAAGCCGTCGTCGCCGATACCGATGATGGTGATTTTGTTGTCCAACCGCTGTGCTCCTAGGGTAGGCTTGGTCTGTTTCCTTGTAGAATGCTGAGTGTGGTCAGTGTCTCAAATTTTCGTCGATAACGGAAGTCGACCAAACATTTGTCGCTTCCTTTAGTATCTAGGAGAAACCCAATGAGAATCGTGAGAACTTGGCTGACGGTCGCTTTAGCGGCCATGCTTCACCTGAATCTCTCCAGTCCGCAAGCAACGGTTTGTTGCGGACAAACCGCAGTCACTCAAGCCCAGCAGGCAAAACCGAATCCGGCCAAAACGAGCCAGCCCAAGGTGCGTCAGCCCGAAGATGCGCCGGGGTTGCAACTGGGCGATGCTGCCCCTGAATTCGATCTGCCAGGGACCGATGGCCAGAATCACACGTTGCACGAGTTCGCCTCAGCCAAGGTGCTCGTCGTCATCTTCACTTGCAATCATTGTCCCACGGCTCAAGCCTACGAGCAGCGGATCATTGATTTGCAAAACGACTATCGCGATCGCGGCGTGACTCTGGTGGCCATTTCCCCCAATGATGCCACGGCCGTTCGCTTGGATGAACTGGGATACACCGATCTGGGCGACTCGTTGGATGACATGAAGTTGCGCGCCAAGGATCTCAATTTCCAGTTCCCGTATTTGTACGATGGGGAAACACAAGCGACGTCGAAAGAGTTCGGGGTCTTGGCCACACCGCATGTCTTTATTTTCGACACGGATCGCAAGTTGCGATACATGGGGCGGATCGACGACAACGATATCAAGGCACCGACTTCGCACGACGCCCGCAATGCAATCGACGAACTGCTGGCGGGCAAAACCGTTTCCGTCCCCGAGACACGCGTCTTCGGCTGCTCGACCAAGTGGGCGGACAAACGCCAGCAAGCGGCTGAGTCGTTGGCCAAGTGGGATGCTGAACCAGTTGAATTGTCGGTGATTGGTCCGGCTGAACTGCGTCAGCAACTTACGGCCAAGTCCGAGACCTATCGGCTGGTCAATGTCTGGGCCACGTGGTGTATTCCCTGCGTGGAGGAAATGGACCAATTGGTAACCATGCATCGCATGTATCGCAAGCGACCATTTGAACTGATCACTATTTCAGCCGATGACAAGGAGGCCAGCGATAAAGCTCTGAAGGTGCTGCAGGAAAAGCATTGTTCGGCCCGTAATTTTATCTTGGATGTCAAGAATCAAGACGAATTGTTCGACGCGGTTGATTCTGAGTGGAAAGGAGCCGTCCCTTACACTCTGTTGATCTCTCCGGAAGGGAAAGTGGTGCATCGCGTGCATGGCGAATTCGAACCGCTGGAGCTCAAACGCATTATCGTGGAGCACATTGGGCGTACCTACGCGTCGCGGAAACAATAGAATAGATGGCACTTCTCGCTGATCGCCAGTACAAAGGTTGATTTCACCCTCCCGCGCGTTGGAGAAAACGAGGAAATCGACGAGTTCGCGGGAGGGTCGGCAAGCGAGTACTGCGAGCTTTCCGGGGAGGGAAAACACTTGTGTGCCCTCCCCGCTAGGTTCGTAGAACTCACCTAGCGACCCTCCCGCGAAAACATGCACTTTTGATAGCGAGCTTCGACGCGCGGGAGGGTAAAAACCCGATCAGTACCGGCGATCTGCGAGAAGTGTCCAATAGATTGCCGTTTTGTGGTAAAATAGAGATAGGTGCTTTCGATTCTAATCCAACCAGCAAGCCGCCAATTTGAGCGATGAAATCGACATTTCCGACCCCGCCTTTATTGCAGCGCGGAACGCATTGCTGGTCAAGGAAGATGGCTTTGCGGGTGTCGACGCCACGGACCCTACGGCTCCGGCCGGTCATGCCTATGGGATACACACATCGACCCGTTTGACCAGCTACTATCGAGTCACTCATCGAAAGGGAGCCATGGACGTTACACCACAGCAAGTGATCGATTGTCTGGTGGCTGCCAAAGTCAAGGATTGGGTGTTGATGGGCTTGCATGGTTACGTCGGCTATCTTCCAATGCCGCGTGCCACGCAAGATGTCGATGTGATGGTGCCGTATAGTCAGAAGCGGCGCGCGTCGGACGCAATTACTCGTCAATGGCCGATGCTCGAGCGTCGCGAGCTTTCACAAGTTGTGCGGTTCCTCGATCCGAGCGATCCCGCCGCTGACGGCAAGCCCAAGCCGGTGATTGATATCATGTTACCTTGGGCTGAGTTTCAAAAAACAATACTGCTCGATCAAGTAATCGTCGATCCCAGTAGTGGTCATCGCATTCCCACAGTTGAGGCAGCGGTAGTTTCCAAATACGCAGCACTGATATCTCCCTACCGCGATTGGCAAAAGAAAGAATACGACGCGGGTGATTTGCGTCGAATCATCAAAGCCAATATCGACGCGATCGACCGCGAGCAACTAAGTCGTTTGGCGGCGCAAGTTTGGGAGCGCGGCGGTGAGGATGTGTTGCGGTTTGTGGAGCTAGCGCTCAACAATCAAGCGTTTCCCATTTGAGGCCGATTGGTACTTAGCATCGTTCGGGAAATACAGTCGTAGCTACGTTCGCTAGAACGTAGACTCCCTGCGGTCTGGCGACCGCAGCTACTTTAACACGCGAGAGCCCGAGACCCAGGCCTGCACTTCGCTCGCAAGCTCGCTACGTTTGGCCCGGGCTAGGCAATCGGCTCGACCTTCGGTCCGTCAAGAACTTCCGCCAGTTATCAGTTTATCAGTCGCAAGCTCTACGCGACCGTATCAAGCGACAACAACGCTACAACACAACTAGGCTGAGAACGAGCTGCCGCAGCCGCACGATTTGACGGCATTGGGATTGTCGAAGGTAAAGCCTTGCTTCTCCAGACTGTGATACCAATCGACGGTGGTGCCGTCCAAGTAGAGCGAACTTTTCTTGTCGACCACAACCGCGACTCCGTGGTGCTCATAGCGACTATCGGCTGCGTCGTCGTATTTGTCGTCGAAGGCCAAGGTGTAATTGAATCCGCTGCAACCACCACCGGCGACGCCGATGCGGAGGAACATTTCGTCTCCGAACTGGTTTTCTTCACGGAACTTGCGCACTTGATTGGCGGCGTTTTCAGTCAGCATCACTGCCATCACTATACCTCTTTTTACTTAAAAGCGATTTACTTGGAACCGAACTTGGATTGCCCAATACCAACTCGACCCACTTGCTGGCGCGTCGAGCTGGTATTGGGGCTGATACTCTATTTTATACGCGTTTACCCCCTGCGGCGACAAGTCGCAATGGATTTTAATGCCCTTTCAATTCGTTGAGCTGCTTTGACAGTTGGTCGACGTTCTGCCCCCGTTGGCTGGCGATATTGGTATTTTCGGCTGGATCGGAACCCTGGTCGTACAGCATTTTTCCAGTTATTTCCCCTTTGGGAGTGGTGTATTCGCTGTAGCGTAGCTTGTCACTGCGGATCGTGTCGCCAGCCCCGAAACGTCCGACCGCGTACGGTTTCCCGGGCAAACTGGGGTCGATCATTTGAGGTACAAAGCTACTCCCCTGCACATGTTTGGGGATATCTAGTCCCGATAGTTCGCATAGGGATGGATAAATGTCGACGAATTCCGTCAGCCCTCGCACGCGCCCACCAGCCCGAATATCCGCTCGATTGGGTGCGGCCACGATCAATGGGGCGTGCATGGAGGTCTCAAAGCACGAATGCTTATTCCACATGCCGTGTTCACCAAGCTGCCAGCCGTGGTCTCCCCATAATACGACGATCGTATTCTGGCCCAGTCCCAGATTGTCAAGCGATTGGATCACGCGGCCAATCTGCGCATCAGTAAAACTGACGCAGGCATAATAGCCATGGATCATCTCGCGGGCGGTCGCTTCATCGACGGGGGCGGAGGGGTGAATCTTGGCATACTGGCGAAGTTCCCCTGAGTTATGGACGGCTCCGTCGGGAGCGTCCTTGGGTGGATAGTAGTTCTCTGGTAAATCAATTTGTGCCGCGTCGTACAGATCCCAATACTTTTGTGGCGCGTTGAAGGGCAAATGTGGTTTGAGGAAGCCAACTGCCAAGAAGAACGATTGCTCTGGCGTCTTGGCAAATTCTTGCAATTGCTCGATGGCTCGATTGGCGCAGTCTCCATCTTGATATTCGCTGTCGTCATCATCGGAAGCCTCGAAGGGAGCCGAGCCCCACTTCTTTTTTTCTGGCCAGCGTTTTTTGTTTTCCGCTAGATCGGCCTTGGCTTGCTGCTGGTTGTGATAACTCGGTTTGCTTGAGCGCCAGGGAGGCGAGGACCAACCATCGGCGTGATCGGCTGTGTGGTGAAAGACTTTTCCCAGGCTAATCGTTGTGTAGCCCGCAGCTTGGAATTGCTTGTGAAGCGGGATTGCCTCAGCCGCTTCTTTTTCGGCCCAAGCCAAGTGGGTTACGAAGCGATCGCGGGCTGGTCGGACGCTAGTCATCAATGCCGCGCGCGAAGCACCACAAGTGGGGACCATGCAATAGGCGCGTTCGAACAAAACCCCCCGAGCCGCCAAGGCATCGATGTTGGGGGAGATCATTTGCTGGCGACCGTAGCAATTCAATTGCGGCCGCAGGTCATCGACGGCGATAAACAGCACGTTGGGTCGATCGGCGGCCGAAATGACGACGGCCAGTGAGAGCCAGAGAAAGCCGGTTTTCAATAGTTGGTGCATGGGTTCGGTTCGAGGTGGGGAGGAGTTGGGGAGGAGTTGGGGAGGAGTTGGTGAGGAGTTGGTGAGGAGTTGGTGAGGTAGGGTAAAGTGCAATGGCGAAGACGAGCATCAAAAAATTGTACCATCCGTAGCTGGAGCCGCCAGACTTCAGGCTGTAAGAACTGAAGTCTGGCGACTCCAGCTACAGTAAAGATATTTCTGCCGCTCGCCTAAGTAACGATCGTTTCAGCCGAACATAGCTACGACAGTTGTTTTCCGCACGGTGTTTAGCTGTCGGTCATTTGCCTTCCTGTCGAGGTCCTTGTGCTCTTTCGCGGCTAAAAACATACCTTGCCACGCTCGAGCACAGAATCCGCAAAGCTATTGGTGCTTGCGATCTGCTCTAGTTCGTGACCACAATGTTGCTTCTTCCTCTCTTTACAACTCCGCGAGACCAACGATGAACAAACTAATTGGGAAACTACTTACGCTCAGCCTACTGATCAATGTCATGCAAAGCAACTCTGCACACGCGCAAAACAATTTGGGGAGTGTCGAACGCTTGTCGCCAAAATTCGATCAACTGGTCGGCAGTGACGCCAAGATTGAAATACTGGCCGATGGATTTACTTGGACCGAGGGGCCCGTGTGGATTGGAGCCCGCGACGGACACTTGCTGTTCTCGGACATCCCACGCAATAGCATCTTCAAGTGGCAACAGAACGGGACCATTTCACTATTTATGACGCCATCGGGATACACGGGAGTAACCTACTATGGCCTGGAACCCGGTTCGAATGGTCTGCTGTTGGATCAACGCGGACGGTTGGTGATGTGCGAACATGGTGATCGCCGTTTGAGCGTGTTGACGGAGGATGGTGGAAAACAGACGCTGGTTGACAGCTACCAAGGGAAACGACTCAACAGCCCCAACGATGGCGCGCTCAAGAGCAACGGCGATATTTACTTTACCGATCCGCCGTATGGGTTGCCGCAACGATTTACTGATCCGCGACGTGAGATCGACTTCTGTGGAGTCTATCGACGCAAGGTCGATGGGACCGTCACGCTGTTGACCAAGCAAATTGAGCGCCCCAACGGTATCGCCTTTTCACCCGACGAAACGACACTCTACATTGCACAGTCCAATCCAGAGCAAGCCAATTGGACTGCATTTCCCATCAAGGAGGACGGGAGCTTGGGGGCGGGTAAAGAAATTGCCAACGTGACCGAGCGGGTAGGTAAGGAACCTGGACTTCCCGATGGGATGACGGTCGATAGCCAGGGACATCTTTGGGCCAGTGGACCGGGAGGGATCTACGTGATGGAACCTGCGGGGGAATTGTTGGGCCGTTTGGTCACCGGCGAGCGGACGAGCAATTGCACCTTTGGTCCCGACGGTTATTTGTACATGACAGTCGATTCGTATTTATGTCGAGTGAAGACGCTGTCTAAGGGATTGGGCGCGTATGCGAGATGATCAGCGACTTTCGCGTGAACGGTTACCACGCGGTTTGAATGCGCGTCTCGGCCAGCCTACAATGGAGAGCTGCGAGTAGTCGACATTGACAATGAACCGAGACAATGAACCGAGACAATGAACCGAAACTGAGGTCCTAAGATGGCTACCGACCTAGTCCAACCGCTTGCACAGTCATTGCCCGTGACATTGCCCGTGACGTTGCCCGTGACTGTGGAGCAGTATCGTTTGCTGGTCGAGCGTGGCACGTTCGATGGGCAAACTGGGCAGATAGAACTTATTCACGGAAGGATTACTCGGCTGAACCCTCAGGGACCTGTGCATTCCGACCCGATTGATGAACTTGAGGATTGGGGTCATGAAGTGGCTGGCAAGGTTTTTCGCATTCGCATCGAAAAGCCGATTGAAATACTTGAATACGACAGTTCACCTGAGCCTGATATCGCTTGGGTTACACGTCGGCGATACTCGGATCGCCATCCCACTCCGGAGGACGTTCTTCTATTAATCGAAGTTAGCCAGAGTAGTCAACCGTTTGATCGCGGTGAGAAGTTGCGGTTGTACGCTAGTGCCGGGATTGTGGAGTACTGGATCGTAGATGTCCCCGCCCGAGTGGTCGAAGTATTCACTAAACCGCAGGTGGCTGATTTGCAGTCGTCTGAGTTGCAAGTGACTAAATTCGCGCGATCCAAACGCTACAAGGTTGGAGATATCCTAGCGCCTGGGTGTCTACCCGCAGCGAACTTGTCCGTCGAGAGACTGTTCAGCAACGAGGTAACGTGACGATAGCTTTAACGTAGCTGCGGTCGCCAGACCGCATGGAGTCAACGTTCTGGCGAACGTAGCTACGATAGTTATTTCCGGAACGATGCTAAAACACGAAAGCTATCAATTAACACTTGATTGGTCTATTTAAAGGAGGACACGCTGCTATCGTGCGGTGAGTATCAAAGTAACAGCAACGTGCCTCCATAAGTTAAAGCGTAAGTGCCACGACCAACCTGACAGAAATCTTTTCAGATTGAGTCGAGATTAGTGCAGCGACTTGAATAGCGCCCAGGGATGTTCTACACTAAGTGCTATTCGAGAAACAAATCTATGGCCGAGAACTCCGCAACCGACCGCGACTCAACCCAGGCTGATAGCGTGAGCCAACTAAATCTTTCCGAATCTCAAACTGAGGAGACTCGGCGTCTGGTCGAGTTGGCTCAGGGGAACGACCCGGCTGCCTTTGACGCGTTGATCCACCACGTTTCCAGTCGCCTGTGCGCCATAACGCATCGCATGCTGGCTATTTATCCAGGGGTGAGACGCTGGGAGCAGACCGACGACGTGCTGCAAGAAGTGTTGTTGCGTCTAAACAGTTCGCTGCGCGAAGTTCGCCCGCCATCGGTGGCTGCCTTCTTTGGCTTGGCTATGACTCAACTGCGTCGCACGTTGATCGATCTGTCGCGGCACTACAACGGTGTTTATGGTTTGGGGACTAAGCACGAATCAACGGCTGCTGAAAAACTGGATGGTCCCGCAACTGAGGGGAGTTTGCGGTTCGCGGAACCCATTCTCGCTTTAGAAGATTGGACGGCCTTCCACGAAGCCATCGAACGCTTGCCCGCCGTCGAGCGTGAAACATTCAGTCTAAAATGGTATGCGGGACTGACACAACAGCAGATCGGTGAGCTGTTGGAGGTATCGGAGCGAACTGTAATACGGCGTTTGATCAGCGCGCGTACGCTGCTTTCGGGCTGGTTGGCGGAACACGAAACTTTGTCTTGAAGAAGGTCGAGCACTATGCGCCAAGAGGACATCGATGAACGGCTCGTCGATTGGGAGCTGGCGCGGCAGCGCGGTGAGAAACTCGACCCGGTCGAACTGTTGGTCGACGTTGGTCCGTGGCAACACTATCTACAACAACGCATTGAAGTGTTGAGCAAAACTTCATGGATGCTGGATGATCCAGTTCCCGGTCCGGTCGATCCCTGGATTTCGCAACTAGTTTCCAAAGCCCAAGTGACGATCAAGAACAGTGTTGCACTCAATGACACTCCCTCCAGCGATAGCCACGCTGGAGAGAATGCGGTCGGGCGTGTTGCTTCTCTGGCCACCAGCGTAGGCTTGCCGCACCAGATGCCCGACGTGCCTGGGTTCCGCTATGTGTCACCATTGGGGAAAGGTGGTTTTGGCGTCGTGTTTCGGGTGCTGGATGAAACTCTCCAACGCGAAGTGGCCATCAAGTTTCCGTTGATTGCTGGCCAACGCGAGCGACAGAAGTACATTTCCGAAGCGCGCAATGCATCGCGGGTCGAAGTACCCGGCATAGTTCCGATTTACCATGTCGGAGAAACGCGCCAGGGGACTCCCTACGTTATTCAAAAGTTAATCGACGGCAGGTCGCTGCGCGAAATCCTCAAATTCGGTGGCTCACTTTCCCCTAGCCAAGCGGTGGAGCTGTTCACACCCATCTGCCAAGCCGTCGCGGCCGCGCATGCTCAAGCACTCGTCCATCGCGACTTAAAGCCCGAGAATATTTTGGTGGACAAACAGGGGTACCCGTGGATTACCGATTTCGGTTTGTCGCTGGCGGAGGACGATCCCCACTTGCTGCAGGCCAGCGTGGCGGGGACACCCAATTTCATGTCTCCTGAACAAATCATGGGGAAGGTCGATTGGCTCGATGGCCGCTGCGATATCTGGGCCTTGGGGGTCATGCTCTACCAGTGCCTGACCGGTAGGCTCCCCTTCCATAGCTCGAACACTCTGGATCTACACGATAAAATCCTAAACCTCGAACCGCGTCCGATTGCTCAGCGACAACCCAACCTACGGGGCGACTGGGATAAGGTTTTCCGCAAATGCTGCGCCAAGTCAATTTCTGAGCGATACAAGAACGCGTTGGAGATGGCCCACGATCTGGAGCAGCTGGGCCATAGTCTGGAACCAGGCTACGAAAAGCACAACGCGGTTCTACAGGAGTTACAGGGGAGTGCTCGCTATCGCAATCGCAGTGCGCCGAGTGGAGGCCTCGCTTGGTGGCGGGAGGTTCGACGCAGTCCCGTGGCGGCGTTGGTCGCTGGGACCCTAGCCCTGTTGGTCGTCGTGACTGCTCTTGCCTTCTTTCGCCCAGGACAAGTCGCTGCAGAATTCGTCGTTTCACCCACGGGGCAAGGCACGCATCGCACTATCCACGCGGCACTCGCGGCGGCCAGTTCGACGACCAGCATCTTCATCGAGCCTGGTGTGTATCACGAGTCGCTGGTGCTTAAACGCAAGGCAACGCTGCGTGGACGTGGGGCACGTGAACAAATTCAAATTGTGGGGAGCAACGGTCCCGCTTTCCAAGTAGACATCGGCGGACAATTGGCCCTATATGGTTTGTCGATCGCTGTCGACGAATCGACGGCTGGTGTCTGGAATGCCATTGATGTACCGGGTGGGGCTGTTTTGTTGGAGGATTGTTCGGTATCGGCCAATGAGTTCGATTGCGTGCGTTTGCAGGCCGAATCGAGTTTCATTGCCACGAACTGCGATTTTCATAACACCCAGCATCCCGCCATCTTTTCGCAGCTTGCCAAGCATATCGAAGTCCGTGAGTCGCAGTTCCATATTGGCTTGGTTGGAGTCGGCGAAACGAAATTTCTAGCTGGCATGCAAATTGAACAGTCGGGTGGCATAGTTTCGGATTGCACCTTCTCCGGCAACTCCGCCGTGGGGATCGAATGGAGTCGCGCGCGGGAAGTGGTAACCATTGACGATTGCAAATTCCTGAATCTGGAACGTGCCATAATTGCCACGACTTGCCAGGAATTGCAGATTGGAGGTCATGGTCGCGCACTGTTTGAAAACTGTCACACGGCCATCGAACTGACCGGCTGTGGCGGCGCGATTAAGAACAGTCATATCGACGCTCACGGACGGATGGATGGCAAGGGGATACTGATTAAAGGACTCAGTAATACGAACGCACCTATTGTTCTGCAGTCGTGCAAGATCGGCGGAGCGCGCGTCCCAATTGTGCTAAATCAATCAAGCGCCATTGCCACTTCCCTAACCATTGATGGCTGTTCGGAGATGGGGATTCGGCTGCTCGAAAATTCGTACATGGAACTCGATTCGTCGCAGATTCTCAATTGCAAGGTGGTGGGACTATTGTTGGAAGGTAGTCGAGCTGTGCTGCAGCGCTGCCGCGTTTCGGCCAACCAAGCTGCTGGGATCGTGGTCGATGGACTCGATGATGCGCTGGTTGCCAAGGGCTGCGACATCAACGATAACGAAGTGGGCATCATCGTTCTCTCGGGTGCCGCGCGGCTGGAACATACCGATATTCAGAGCGCTACTACGGGGATACTTTTGGCCCGCCGGCACGAGCTGACCTTCGCAGCCACCTGTGATGCGCAGCTCTCGCTGCAGGCGCTCGGAGGAAAGGTGATGGCCAGTCAGAGTGCTATTCAGTTTCTCTCTCCTGGCAGCTATCGCTTGACCGACTGCCACACGAGCGATCCTGGCGACCGTCCAGTGCTGGATGAAAAGCTAGAACGGATTGAAGGTGTCGACGCAGTTATCGTGCGTCCCAGGGACAAATCAAAGGATCCACCCACTACGTAAGTCGGCTTGCAAAAAGTAAAGCACCACTCCCCAACGCAATTTAGAGAGAAATTAAGATGGCGACCAAGGCCGAAGTGCTCAGTTGGTTGAAACAGAACGAAGATCAACGTGGGATTGCGCATTGGAAAAATCGCAAGAGCCAACTTAAAAGCCATGGCATTGGGTTGACTCGTTTGCGAACTTTTGCCAAGCAACTCGGACGTGATCGCCAATTGTCCAGCACTCTTTGGAAATGCAATGTCTTTGAGGCAAAAATTATAAGTCTGTTGATCGATGATCCCAAACAGATGACGCGTGAACAAGTGGAGGAGCAAGTCGGGAGTGGAATGGGGGAAGGGCTGCTGATACACGTTTTCGCGACGTGCGGTGCGCCTTTGGCCAAAACTACATTTGCTTTTGAACTTGCTAGTCAGTGGATGGATAGCGATGATGAAATCCGACGTCGCTGCGGCTATGCATTGCTGTATGAATTGTCGAAAAAAAACCCGAAGGGAATGGATGACGCCTTCTTGCTCGCTCGGATTGGACACATTCAAAGCACAATTCATGACGAACCGATGTGGGTCCGCGAAGCTATGAACACAGCCCTGTTCGGAATCGGCAAACGAAACAAGCAACTAAACTCCGCTGCAATCCGCGCTGCGAAAGCTATCGGACCGGTCGGCATCGACTATGGCGATGACAATAGCTGCGAACCGCTTGACGTTCTAAAACATTTGACATCAGACTACGTCAAGAACAAGCTCGGCACATGATGACCGTGTTAAGTCAACAACCTTCAGTACATCCGCGGAAATTTCTAATGAGACTCCTTCAACTCCCACTTGCAATTCTGGCTTGTTCCCACGTGCTCGCAGCGCAGTGCACAAGTTCTGCTCAAGAACTACCGGTACCGACAGTGAAGCTGGAGTACAAACGAGTCGGAGAGACTGGTTTGCATTTGCATCTGTTTCAGCCCACCACCGAACCGCAGGCCAACGCGCCAGCCGGTGTTTCACCCCCGCCCAAACCTGCGATCGTGTTTTATTTTGGTGGCGGTTGGAAAAATGGGAAGCCGGATCAGTTTTATTCTCATTGCGCGCACTTGGCCAAGTTGGGCGTGGTGGCGATGTCTGCTGAGTATCGAGTGCATTCGCGCGATCAAGCTCAAGTCGTCGATTGCGTGGCCGACGCCCAAGATGCAATGCTGTATGTACGACGCCATGCACAAGAGATGAACATTGATCCGCAGCGCATTGCCGCCGGTGGTGGAAGTGCTGGCGGCCATTTGGCCGCTGCGGTGGCCACGCTCGCGTATCGTGGCCAGCAGTCAGGTGTGACAGCCGCTGACTATCGGCCCGACGCATTAGTGCTTTTTAATCCCGCAGTTGCCCTGGCCACCTTCGACGGTGCCCAAGATAGTGCCTACTTTGACAAAGACGAACTAAATGAACGAATGGGGGCCGAAGCCAAGGAACTATCCCCCCTGCATCAGGTCTCCGCTAAACTCCCTCCCACGCTAATCCTGCACGGCTCCGCTGATACAGCCGTTCCCATTTGGACGGTTGATGCCTTTCAAAAAAAGGCGGAAAAGCTGGGTGCCCATTGCACGCTGGTCGCATATCCCGATCAGCCGCATGGATTCTTTAATTTCGGCAAGCCGAATTATGAGGCGACTCGCGACGAAATGACTAGTTTTCTGCGCAATCAGGGGTGGGTGAATTGAAATTCTTCGGCAACAACATTTAGGAACTTCTGATGGCTCCCTTGATTACTCGGCGTCTATTTATGGGTGCGATCGCTACCTACAGTACGAACTGCCGTTGGAATGCGAACGGAGCGGTAACGGATGAAGTGCAACCCGGGCTGGTTGTGGACGAGGTTGGTTTCACGGAAGACTTGTTCAGCTACATGCGTCGTATGTATGGGAGTTTCGACCTGACACTCTACAGGCGATTGCTGGGTGCGGCTAACGATTACAAGGAGGGGGATGCGATCGTGGGGGTCAGCGCTGCTGACGAGCGTTCGCGGTCCGCGGTTCGCAAGTTGCTAAGCAACACGCGTCTGAGCGATATCGATGTCAGTCCGCCACTGGATGACAAGTTGTATCGCTTTCTGCAACAGGGACGGAAGCCCGAGGCACTAGCCGCTCATCCAGACTGGACATTTGGCCAGTTAAAAGATTTCCTACTCAGCTCCACCGCAGACCAAATCGACCCCCTTCTCCCTGGGCTTTCCAGTGATACCATTGCTTGCCTCGTCAAACTGATGACGAATTCGGAATTGGTCGAACTCGGGGCCAAGATCTTCCATCCGCTCCCCGGAAGCAAGGTAGGTGCCAAGGGCTATCTCGGAGCTCGGGTGCAACCGAATTCACCAACGGATAACGTCGACGACATCCGCTGGCAAGTCTTCGATGCGTTTGCCTATGCTGTGGGTGATGTCTTGGTGGGATCCAATCCAGTCTCCAGCGAAGTGGCCTCGGTATTGGCAGTGGAGCGCACTTTGCAAGAAGTGTTGCGGACTTTTGGAATTGATCATTTGCTACCCCACTGCGTGTTGTCACATATTGATATTCAAGCCAAAGTCGAAGAGCAGCAGCCGGGTTCAACCGAATTGTGGTTCCAAAGCATCGCCGGGAATGACACGGCGAATGCGACCTTTGACGTATCGATCGAGAAGATGGTCGACTACGCTGGGCGGAGACGGGGACGCTTCGGGTTGTATTTTGAAACGGGCCAAGGTGCTGACTTCACCAACGGGCATGACCATGGCTGTGATATGGTCCTGCATGAATCGCGGAAGTACGGCTTTGCCCGCCAGCTCGCCAGGCTCGTGGCTGAAGCTCGGGGGACTGATTGGGATACCGAGCGGGCGTGGGTGCACCTCAATGATGTGGCGGGTTTCATCGGCCCCGAGGTGTTTAGGACACGTGAACAATTGGTCCGCTGCTGTTTAGAAGATATTGTGATGGGGAAACTGCATGGCTTGACCATCGGCTTAGACGTCTGTTCAACATTGCACATGGACGTCACGCTGGAGGATCTCGATTGGTGTCTGGAACAAGTCGCCCCCGCCAACCCAGCATACTTGATGGCCTTACCCACGAAGATTGATCCCATGCTCGGCTATCTAACGACGAGCTTTCAGGATCACGTGCGCTTACGTGAACAATTTGGTTTCCGAGTCAACGACGGGATGTGGAAGTTTTTCATAGACTTGGAAGTGATTGACACAGATGGAAAACCGACGGAACATTTTGGCGATCCATTGTGGGTCTACTATCAGTATTGTCGTCGTCGAGGAGATTCGCGAGATCAATCGGATATCCTGGCCGAAGGGGGACAACAACTAGCGGAGATTCGGGCGCGAGGCGTCTTTATCGCTCAAGGTTTCGACACGCGTCCATCCGAACTCGCTTCCAAATTACGCGAAGAAATCGAATTCATCTACCAAGATTCCAAACGCTGCTTGTGGGTCGAGTGGCGTGATGATTTCATTCAACAGATCCCGCAACACTTGGTCCTCCAGACCACTTCGCAAAGTCGACTCGATTACATCCAGCGACCTGCTGGCGGCGAGCGACTCACGGACGACGCACAATCGCAAGTTCGCGAACTGCGTGAGCGACAGTCAGGTCGGTACAATCTGCAAGTCATTGTCTCCGAAGGGCTCAATGCCTTGGCCGTGATGGACGATGAACAACTGATGCCGCTGCTCGATCAGCTAAAGAGCGAACTGTCCGCTGCCGGCTATCACGTCGCTCCGGAAACGATCATTGTCAAATCAGGTCGCGTTCGCGCGGGCTATCGCATCGGTGAAACGCTGTTTGCCGCAATGGACGGGAATCGCACGTTGGTTCACATTATCGGCGAACGACCTGGGAGCGGACATCACACGCTCTCCGCATATTTAACGACTGCCACCGGCCAGCAATGGCAAACCACTGGAGCCATCGATCACAACATCACCAAAGTCATTTCGGGTATTGCCACCACTGCCTTGCCTCCCACACAAGCGGCCGTCGATGTACGCAGAGTGCTCACGAGCTAGCATGCCCAGTTGCGCAGGTGGAGCGAGTATTCGCATCGACGAAGCTCAATTGGAAGTGCTGGCGATTTTAAATAGATGCTCGTCGCTGCGGACGAAAATGGCGTTGTCGGCCACTGCGGGAGTGCATAGAAATGTCTCCTGCAAATCGCCACCGCCGACGATCACGCCGCTTTCCCCTTGGTCCTCAATCACTTGACCGACCCCTTTTTCACTAAAGACGTAAATGTGCTTGCCGGCTGAGACTGGGGAACTGGTGAAGTCCCCTTCGATGCGGAGCTGCCACAGCACTTCGCCTGTGGCTGGGTCGGCGCATTTAAGAATAGAACGATTGACGACGTATAAACGATCGTTGGCCAACAACGGACTGGGAGTGGATGGCTGCAGACGACTTGATTCCCACAGCACTTCGGGTGTTGAGCTCAAGTTGCTGCCGCGCAAGGCGACCAGACCGTTGGATGGAACATAGGCAATATCACCCGATGAAACGCTCGACGGAGTCGACGCGCAGCCTTTGTCGTAGTTCCAAAGTTGGGTTCCTGTCTGCGGATCGTGCGCGCTCATCCCCTTAGTTGACTGCAGCGCCACGATCGATCGACCGTCAGCGGCTCGCAGGAGTGTGGGGGAAGTCCAATTGGCGCTGGTAGGACGTTCCAGTTCCCAACGCGTGGTGCCGGTTAGACTGTCGATTCCCAGTGCGACAGCTTGGCTATCGGTTTCGAGCATCACCACCACACTCCCTTCGGCCACGACTGGCGAAGATGCCATGCCCAGACTGTTGCTGGCGTTGGGGTACTCCTGTGTCAAACTACGCAACCACAGCAGGTTGCCATCCAGATCGAGCGCTACTAGGTCGTTGGTAGAGAAGAGTGCGTAGACATTGATGCCATCGCTGACAGGTGTGGGGGCGGCGGTATTGGTTTTTTTATGAGTTTGAGTGCGGCCTGTAGACCAGAATTCGCGCTCCCAACTTTTCTGGCCGGTCTGTTGATCGAAACAGAGCACATGCAATCGATCTTGTCGCACGCCGCTACAGGCGGTCACCAACACCCGACCAGCGACCACGATGGGGCTCGAGAGACCCCGTCCCGGTAGTGCGACTCGCCAGGCCACGTTCTCAGAACTTGACCAAGTAGTCGGACATTGGTCGGCGCTCGCCGCACCACTTCCACCTGGACCACGAAACTGCGGCCAATCAGCACCGTGAACAGACGGCCAAGTGTGGACTGAAAGGACGAGCAAAAATAAGGACACGCGGTCCGCAATGGTTTTCAGTTTCATCGTGCATTCCAATTGATGGGTTGTGTCTTGGGTGGCACTGGCTGTGGCCAGTGATGATCGAAGTGTTTGATCTAGTAACTGTAGGCGACTATCCAACACTTCGAAATAATGAAGTGAGTGCTAAGGTAAACTGTTCCAACACTTTGTTGTCGCGTCAGGGGCAGGTTGTGCTATGGACCTCTGTTATCTGAATTCGCAGGTGAGTCGGCTTTCGCACTTCGAAGCATTGGACAATGAGTTGTGATGCTTGACCCAAGCATTTCAGTCCCACTGGCTAGGCCAGTGCCACCCAACTCAGCAGTCGCACCTGGCAGGAGCGACCCAACGCTAACGCGCGGAGTGGATGGCGGTGCCAGTGGCGTCGCAGACGCGCAGTTGAAACTGCCATTCAACAGTCCAACTTTCCGTCTGTTCGTTCTGACATACTTTAACTAAAATCTCATTCTTGCCAGGTTTGAGCTTGGCCTGCATTCGATACTGATCCATCTGCATCCCGCGATGATACTCGTTGCGACTGAATAGCAATTCGCCATTGACCCAAACCTTCCAAGCATTCTTGCAGCCCAATCGCAATTCAACCTCTTGTTCCGTGTCGGATTGAAATTCGGTCCAGGCGTAACCGACCACTTCCTTCAGCGCTCCGAACGGTTTATTGAGATCGATCATGCCAAAGTCATCTTCTCCAGTGAACGCTTGCCACTTGGCTGTCGCATCCTTACCGGGAACTTCGGATTTTAGATCGATGGCCGATTCTGGTGGGTAGACAGTATCTAGACCTGTTTGGTTAGTATTGTCAAAGGGAGCGATCAATTGCCAGTTTTGAATGAAGCCAAAATGTTTGGGTAGATCGATTTCTTGATCAAGCCCGCGAAGGCTCTTGGCAATCTCCTTGACTTGATCTTCGTCGCGCGCGCCATCGAGAGCTTGACGATAGGCCGTGATGGCTGAATCTCGTGCGCCCGCCGCTTCGCTTTGCTGAGCTTCTGTGATGCGGAGGGCCACCGATTCGCGGCGTAGTTCGACGCTCGGATCTTGCAACATGCCAGGTATCAGCTTCGCCGCCTGTTCGGGCTCGACCTTGCGCAGCCATTCAAAGGCTTGTCTGCGTGCGCGTGGGTCATGACGAGTTTGAGTGATGAATCGTTCTAATTCAACGGTGGGGAGTGATTGTTTGTTGGCGAGTGCGCGCTCGGCCATGGCGTCTGCAGCGGCCCGCAACCAATTGGCGGCAAGTGGATTAGCACCATCGATAGTTGCCAACACTTGTGGCAGTTGCTGGATATCACCCTGAGCGACATTTTTCCAAGCTGCAGAGACTGAGTTCGGTTGATCGGTCGAATCGATCTGGCTAAGTTGTTGAAGTGATGCATCGAACGCCTCGGCCGCCAATGCGACCGGTGCTGCTAAAAGGGAAGCCAGTACTAGCCAGAGACACATAGGTGGGATTGTTCGCATCGAATCCGATACTCCTTGGTTTATTCAAAAGGTGTCAAACGTCGCATTAAGCACGCTTGTTGGAATACAGCCTTTAGCCGCCTGTACATGTCCAAAGCGGCTAAAGCCTGGACTCCAACGCTGAACGGCGGCTAAAGCCTGGACTCCAACGAATAGTGTAACCAAACTTTACCATGATTGAGCGACACAGTAGATGGGTGGCGGAAAGTCGGGTGGCGAATTGCATTCCAGTTTGTGCTATCATTGAAAGGGTGACGCAGCTGAGATCCATGTCGGTGAATGCAAACTATAATCTCGCGAAATGGCTTAGATAGCAACTTCATGCACAGATTACTAGCCCTCAACATTCTGCTGTTGGTTCCGTTATCCCCCACCACAGCGGACGAAGTCAATTTCGTGCGGGACGTACAGCCGATTTTGCGTGAACATTGTTATGCCTGTCATGGCCCGACAAAACAAAAAAGCGGGTTGAGACTCGATATTAAATCGGAGGCGTTTAAAGGAGGGGATAATTGGGGAAAAAGCCTGATTGAAGGAGATGCGAGCGAAAGTCCCTTAGTCGAATTGGTCACCACTGACGATGAGTCACTGCGTATGCCTGCTGAGGCTGAGTCGCTATCTGCCGCAGAAATTCAAACGCTCATCAGCTGGATCGACGCGGGGGCGGAGTGGCCCGAAGAGGCTGATCACGCGACGCTGGAGGACAAACGCGACCACTGGAGCTTT
This sequence comes from Pirellulaceae bacterium, assembly GCA_041741715.1. Lineage (GTDB taxonomy): Bacteria > Planctomycetota > Planctomycetia > Pirellulales > Pirellulaceae > Aureliella. The sequence goes on from JBGSJT010000731.1 coordinate 20,394, forward strand.
AAGCCGCTGCATGAATTCAGCGAGCACAGTCCGACGGGCATCGATGCATTCGTTGACGCTCGACTCTTGGATAAAGGACTCATCCGAAATCCGCCCGCTGATCCGCGCACGCTCGCGCGGCGAATTTATTTTGATCTCACTGGGCTTCCTCCCACTCCCGAAGAGGTCGCCGCATTCGTGCGACAGCCTGATGCCGCGAAACTTGTCGATACGCTGCTCGATTCACCACGCTACGGAGAACGCTGGGCTCAACATTGGCTCGACGTCATTCGCTGGGCTGAGACGGTTGGCTTCGAAACCAACGCCGAACGTCGCGATGCTTGGCCCTATCGCGACTGGGTTATCGATGCGCTCAATTCCGATAAACCCTACGATCGTTTTCTATTCGAACAAATCGCAGGTGACACTGTTGGCGCGGATGCAGCGCTTGGCTTTCTGGTGGCGGGGCCCGCGAATCTGCCAGGCCAGATTGGTCGCGATGAAGCGGCCATGCGCAGCGCTCGCCAAGATGAACTGGACGAAGTTATCAGCACTGTTAGTCAAGCCTGCTTGGGACTGACGGTCGGCTGCGCTCGCTGTCACGATCATAAATTCGATCCGATCCTGCAAAGCGATTACTATTCGATGCAGGCCCTATTTGCTGGTCTCAATTATGGAAGCCGCCGCCTGCGTGGACCGGAAAACGAAGATTGGACAGCGCAAGTTCCTGCCGCACGTGAGGAGCTTAACTCGTTGCGAGCCGAACTGGAAATGCTGCGCGAAAAGTATGATCTGCGTGAGGCGCTCGCCGACGTGCATATAGAGTCGTTTGAACCAGTGTCGGCCAGTTCAATTCGCATGCGCATCGAGGCTACTACCAACGATGCGCCCGCCTCGCTCTACGAATTCGAAGTTTGGTCGACGCCATCAGATAAAACTGGCGAAGCAGTCAACGTGGCGCTCGCTTCCAATGGAGCAGTGCCCTCCGCCTCCAGCTTTGCTCTAGCCAACCAGTCGCGTCACTTTGACAACCTCGTCGACGGCTCGGTCGACCAGCGACAAGCCTACCCCTGGGTATCGGCGGAAGGTGGAACTGCTTGGATTCGTGTCGACTTCAAACAACCTACGATCATCGACAAGTTCGTTTTTCATCGCGGCTCAAGCATGCCTGCTGACTTCACCATTGAAGTTCTTGGAAGTGCAGACGGGTTTTTAGTGTCTGATTCATCCGAGAAAGTTGCAGCGGGTCCCAGCGAAGAGGCTGCAACTCGGTGGCGCGAAGTTGCTCATTCTCGCGATCACCTGCCACGCATTGATGACGTGCGTAAATTGCAAGAAGTCAAGCTGGCGAGCTTGACTGACGAAGCGACGAAGTCCATTTTGGATGTGACGGCCGCTGTGCGCCGCGCTGAGAATAAATTAGCCAAGTTAGCGGCCGGTCCGCAGGTTTTCGCTGCCAGCTTCACTCCCGAGCCAACGGCCACACACCTCTTACGACGCGGTGACGCCATGCAACGCGATCAAGAAGTACTTCCGGCGATTCCAAAATTCCTGGGGGAGCTTGAGCTTCAGTCCGATGCCTCTGAAACCGAACGACGTGTCGCTCTAGCGCGGCATTTGACGCGCACTGACAACCTGCTCACGGCGCGGGTGATGGTCAATCGTGTCTGGCATCATCACTTTGGCACTGGGCTGGTGGAAACACCTTCCGATTTTGGACGTATGGGGGCCGAGCCGTCACATCCTGAGCTACTCGATTGGCTGGCTGCCAAGTTCATCGCCGATGGTTGGTCGCTCAAAAGCCTGCATCGACTCATTATGACGTCGAGTACCTATGGCCAGTCGAGCGTGCCCCGCGCGGAAGCCATAAACGTTGATGCCGATTCGCGACTGCTGTGGCGTTACCCGCCCCGTCGCTTGGAAGCGGAAGCGCTCCGCGATTCGATACTGAGTGTCAGTGGTAAGCTGAATTTAAAGATGGGAGGAGCCGGTTTCGACTTCTTTAATCAGCGTGGTGGCTTGGCTGATTACCGGCCCACAGAGACCTTCCAAGAAGATGGCTTTCGACGCATGATCTATGCTCATAAGGTGCGCATGATCTCGGTGGACGTTTTTGGTGCGTTTGATTGCCCCGATGCGGGACAGATGAAGCCGAGCCGTACCCGGTCGGTAACTCCTGTGCAAGCGCTGGGACTCTTTAATAGTCCCTTTGTCAATCGCCAAGCAGCCTTCTTGGCGGAGCGCCTGCGCGCAGAGGCGGGTCGTGATCTGATGGCACAGGTGGATAGAGCAATTGCGCTGGCCTATACGCGTGAGTCGACAACTCGCGAGCAAGCTTTACTCATCGAACTAGCGCGGGATCACGGCCTAGAACAAGTTTGCCGAGTAATCTTTAATTCTAGTGAGTTTGCCTTCATTCAATGAAACATCTCAATTCTGGTCATCACAGTTTGAATCGTCGCGGCTTTCTGTCTGGCATTGCGCTGGCGAGTTTGTTAGCGGAGGAGCGCGCACGTGCTCAATCACCAAAAGTTAACTCGGTTCGGTCGCAGGCAACACGCGGCTCTCATTTTGAAGCGAAGGCTAAGAATGTCATCGTCGTCTTTTGCTCCGGTGCGCTCAGCCAGGTAGATACATTTGACTATAAACCCGAATTGATTCGTTTCGATGGCCAGCCTTTGCCGGGTAACGAGCGGCTCGTATCTTTCCAGGGGCCCAACGGAAACTTGACTCGTCCGCAGTGGCAATTTCGACCGCGCGGCCAGAGTGGCAAGATGACTTCTGACCTGTTACCGCATATCGGTGCCTTGGCCGATGACATCTGCTTTGTTCACTCGTTGACGAACACATCGAACACGCACGGGCCAGCTGAGAATGTGATGAACACCGGCTTTGCCTTTGACGGTTTTCCGAGCATGGGAGCTTGGGTTAATTTTGCATTGGGGAGTGTGAATGCCGATCTACCTGCCTTCGTAGCTATCGAGGATCCGCGCGGCAATCCGCAATCGGGCCCTAACAATTGGGCTAGTGGCTTCCTCCCAGCCGCCTACCAAGGAACGCCATTTTCCAGCGTGAAGCCCATCGGATATTTGGATCGCCCCGCCGGGATATCCGCACCGACTGATCGCGCCGCGCGGGCTGCACTGCGCGTCCTCGAACAGCAAAACCTCGCACGCTATCCTGGAGATGAGGAGCTCGCCGCTCGCATTTCGAGCTATGAATTGGCCGCGCGGATGCAATTATCGATCCCAGATGCGGTCGATATCGAAGGAGAACCGGAACATATTCAGAAGCTCTATGGTGCCGATAGCCCTAACAAGCACAAGGCGGACTTTGCTCGCAATTGCATTCTCGCGCGCCGCTTGGTGGAACGCGGCGTGCGATTCGTGCAACTCTTCAACGGCGCGTATGCCTCGGGTGGTCGATTGAATTGGGACGGACATGCCGAGCTCAAGAGCCAATACGCGGTGCATGGAGAGATCCTCGATCAACCTGTCGCCGGATTGTTGACAGACTTGAAACAACGCGGTTTGCTAAACGAAACACTGGTTGTCTTCGCCACCGAATTTGGTCGCATGCCCATGTTCCAGATGGGAACCTATGGTCGCGACCACAACCCAGAGGGTTTTACTTGTTGGTTGGCTGGAGCAGGAGTCAAAGCGGGAGTTTCGTACGGAGCCACCGACGAGTTTGGCTTCCGGGCGACTGAGAACATTGTGACGCCGCCCGATTTTCACGCTACCCTGCTCCACATGTTGGGCCTAGATCACGAACGAATCACGTTTTATCACAACGGAATAGAACGACGTTTGACGAATGTCGACGGACGGGTCATTCGCGATATTGTGGCGTGAGGTTTGCCGCGTGCGAAACTCGGCGAGGTCGTGGATCGCTACAGCCTACGACTGCTCTGGGATGGATTTGTCTGGAGCGGGAGATTCCAATTCTGCAGGTAGTTGAAGCAAATCTTTGATGCCGCTGGGGTTCAGGGCGACAAGGTCACCTTCGGCCAAGCCCGATTCGATGGTGACAAAACTATCGTTGGTTGTCCCAATCTTTATTTCCACGGTTTCCCAACCCGCTGAACTCTTCTTTAGGCAGAAATGACGACCGTCGTGATCGTGAATCGCATGCACCGAAACTTGAAGTGCGTTGGGTATCTGTTTGGCAAAAATACGAGTCTCTGCAGTCATGCCAGTTCGCACACCGTCTGGCGGGTCCAGGATTTCCACAAACATCGAGAATTTCTTGACCGGTGAGCTGAAAAAGCTCGCCGGATCGGCGTATTTACTCACTTTCTTGACGCGACCCAACAGCTCTTTTTCAAGCGCGTTGATCTTAATTTTGACCGCCATGCCTTCGGCTACGAGCGCGATATTCTGCTCATTGATCGAGGCGACAACTTGCATCTTGGTTAGATCAGGGAGCTTGATGATAACCTTTCGTTGGCGGACCATGGCCCCCTCAGCCACAACAAACTCGGCCTCGCCACGGCTGCTGTATTCATTGTTGTGAACCACGACGCCGTCAGCGGGAGAATGGATGGTGCACTTTGAGACTTGATCTTGAATGTCCTTGAGTAGGTTCTCTTGTTCCGCCAGCACGCTGGCATCCGATTCGCGTTTGGCCTTCGCTGCTTCAATGCTGCTTTCGAATTGGACCTTAAACTTCTCCTTGGTTAAGCGGTCGAGGATGTCCAAGCGGGCTTCTGCAGAACTTACGACATCCTTCGCGTTGGAATTGGCAAACACCTCGGCTTGTACCTGCGTTGGTTGGAGCAGGCCTTTTTCTTCAAGTCGTTCGGCGCTAGCTAATTTCAACTCACTGGTAAGCAATTGTTGTTTGGCTAAGTCAATTTGCCCAAGGATGGCTGTGCGATCAGCTTGGTACGTTCCCTCAAGGTATTCTTGCAGCGAGATTTCGGCCGTTCGCACAGCCGCTTCAGAGCTGATCAACAGGGCTTGGGCGCTGGCAACGGCGATTCGCTGGGTTATAAGCTGATCGTGCAACGCAGAGGAATCCAGCTCCACCAATTTATCTCCCTTCTTAACTCGCGTCCCCTCCTCGATTACCCACAGAATCGGAGTGCCTCCACTGCTCCCTCCACTGCTCCCTCCTCCACTGCTCCCTCCGCTACTTCCGCCCCCACTACCCCCTCCACCGCTACCTCCACCGCTTCCTCCACCTCCACTACTTCCACCCCCTCCCCCTCTGCTGCTTAAACTGCTGGAGCTTATCGTTTTAACTTGGCAAGCGACATCGATATTGGCACTGCTTTCGATCGCTCCCTGCACCAGCAGGATATGGTCGAAAGGGGCACGGATGACTTGGCAGGTGACAATTTGTTCGGTTGCTCCGGAGTCTTCGAACCCACCGAAACGATAGATTGACAAACTCCCTCCGACTAAACCAACCAATAGAATGAGCGCAATCACCAACAGTTTTCCAGAACGAGATGGCATGGATTAACTCCTCGCTAGACGAGAGACTGAAAGCTCTGAACAAGATTGATCCAAGGCTGTAGATAAGTAATTCTCACACTACTCTAGTCGAAGGCACTTCGCAATGACCGTGCTAAACGGAGCCTTGTTCTCCAATTAGTTTGGGATAAATCCAAGCGTTGACAGTGGTTGGGTGGCCGCTTAGCATCGTTGGGGAAATAACTGTCGTAGCTACGTTCGCCAGAACGTCGACTCCCTGCCGTCTGGCGACAGCAGCTACGTTTAAGATCGGACACTTATTTTCCGATCGATGCTCATCTGCTCGTAGATCCGGAAAGTTGTTGACAAGAAAATTCTGACAAGAAGAGACAACACTGGTAAACTTGTAAGGGTTTACCGTAGCTACGAGTCAGGCAGGAATGCCTGACGTACGTGAAGATTGCGCGGAACATTCGGTTGACATGACCTATTTACACTCCACTATCGATTGAACTTTATATGCACCAACCAAACCTTTTCATGCGCATGATTTCGTTATCGGTTGTATTGGCTATCGTTTTTTTGCAGTCTGTCTTCTGCAATGAGTCGATCGCTCAAGAGCAGAAGGCCGCAACTGAGACTAAGACCACCAAAATCTCAACACCACCCCCAACGAAACCTCCGCTTGAGTCAGTAGTGCTTTCGGAATTGCCGACTACGACAGAGCAAATTGAATTGTTTCTGTTACTCGGCCAATCGAATATGAAAGGCCGAGGGGAGATGCCCGACGAGCCGCACCACGATTCACAAATCGTGATGATGCATGTTCGCGATGACCAATGGTATCAAGCGCGACATCCACTACACTTGGTCGGTGATGCAATGACGTTTGAAAATGCTGATAATGCTGGTGTCGGTCCAGGCTTGGCATTTGCAGAAGCGTATCGTGATGCGCATCCCAAATCGGTGGTGGGCTTGATTCCGTGTGCCGTCGGGGGATCGCCCATTAGTCTGTGGGAAAAGGGAGCTAAGCTCTATGACAATGCCGTGCGTCGCGCTAAGCTGGCGATCGAGAGGGCGGGCTCACAGCCTGTGAGAATACGCGGTGCGCTTTGGTTACAGGGCGAAGCCAACGCCAATGCGGCAGGTTTGGAAGTGCATCGACAAAAGCTGCGCGACATGATTGAGGATTTACGAGTTGATTTGGGTATCGATGACCTACCCTTCATCGCTTGTACGATTGGAGAAATGGGTGACTCGGCGAAACTGGCTGACAAAGCTGCGATGAACAAAATCTTGTTGTCGCTCCCCAGTTACTCGCCCAATACTGCATGTGTCGACGCTCGGGATCTGACAACACATATCGGTGATTTCGTGCACTTCGATACGGCTGCCCAAGAGGAAATTGGCAAGCGCTATTTTCAGTCATTGCAAGAGCTGGATAAATCACGCTTCAGTTGGACTTCGCCTCTGAGCGAAAGCGAGCTCGCTAAGCCGTCGTTGCCAGCATCCGTGCGACATGCTACTTTCAAGAGTCCAACGATGGGCATTGAGGTGGGCTACTACATCTACTTGCCCCCAGGCTATGAATCGGGGAGCCAGCGCTATCCCGTCGTTTTCCACTTGCACGGCGGCCGGCCGGGTGGTGAGACGAAGAGTGTCAAGTTGGCGAGCTACGTGGATGCTGCCGTCACCGCCGGAAAGATTCCACCGACGATCTACGTCTTCCCCAATGGCGGTCCCTTCAGTTGGTATGACATGCCCGAGATGAAACACGGAATGGGTGAATCTGTGTTTGTGAAAGAAACCATACCCCATATTGACGCCACCTATCGCACTTGGGGTACACGCGAAGGTAGAGCGCTCGAAGGGTATTCTCAAGGTGGACGTGGAACCACGCGGATCATGTTCAAGCATCCAGAATTGTTTTTGTCCGTCGCACCCGGAGGCTCCGGCTACGCGACCGAACAACGCATTCAGCAGAACGAAGGCTTCGAGTCGGAGACGCTACGATTTATGCCCCTTGGTTACAATACTTGGGACTTGGCCAAGGCATTCGCCGACCGCCAGCAACGCCCCGAATTGGAGATGCTGATCTGGGATGGTAGCGAGTGTTTTAATTACGAAGCCAATGTTGCCTATTCGGCTTATTTAAAGAGACTGGGCATCGAACATCGCCTGCTGATTATCGACGGAGTCGGGCACACGGCGACCGGCAGCTACGACAAAAACGGCGATGACATCATGCTCCACCACCAGCGCACATTTGCCAAATTCTCAAAGAGTCCCTAACGGCTAGCCTCGCTCCGATAGATCACAACCAGGCAGTCGAACGACAAAAAAATGTGCGGCAAAAAGATGAAGAAGTGCTGTGTCCCCAAGTGCTTTCAGTCTCCCAGCAACTGTCCTAAGCATCGAGCGAGAAATAAGTGTCGGATCTTACACGTAGCTGCGGTCGCCAGACCGCAGGGAGTCTACGTTCGGGCGAACGATGCTAAGTTAAAGAGCGTTGACATCTACTGCTTTTCGATGAATCGCAATAGCAATGGATGCGCGGGTTCCGCCATTTGGCCGTGATTAAAGCCTTCGAGTTCATACAATTCTGTATTTGGATGGCCGACCTCCTGCATCATTCGCCAGAAGTAAGCCGATTCTTCGTAGCGGCCGAGCATTTCCAGGTCGCGATCACCAGAAATCAACAACATCGGAGGTGCATCCTTGCGCACATGAAACATCGGCGCGAACTCGTCCACGATCGGCTGTGTCCCCTCGATACCGCGTTCCTTGCGAATTGTAAAATGCGTAATCGTGTGACCGCTGTAAGGAATTAGTCCGGCGATGTCGTTGGCATCGATGTCGTGAGCTGCTAGCCAGCGTTTGTCGAGTCCCACCATGCTGGACAAATATCCTCCGGCGGAATGGCCACTCACAAATATCTTCTCTTTCGAGCCACCATATTTTTCAATGTTCTTAAACGTCCAAGCGACCGCGGTCGCCGCATCTTCGATACAGACGATCGCTTTTACTTTGGGACTTAGCCGGTAGTTGGCCGCGACCACTGCGATACCGTGGCGCTTGAGTCCTTCCGGAATCGACTTGTTCCCACCAGTTAAGCCGCCACCGTGAAACCACACGACCGTGGCGAACCCGTTTGCATTTTCGGGCGCGTAAAGATCCAAGCGGCAACGTTCTTGTTGATATTCACTGAGTCCCTCGTCGGATCGATAGAGTAGATCTGTTTCCAGCTTGTACGCCGGTTGCTGCTTCTCCTGCGCCAGCGCTGCGCCAGCGATCAACCACAAGGGGGTCAACGTTACCAAGAGTACGTAGTGAATTGATCTCATAAGCGATTATTCTATGTTGGATTATTTCGTGTTGTTAGCTAAATTGATTCTCGATTATAGCGGCTGCCACTCCGTACGTCAGGCTTTCCTTTTTCAGTAACTTAAACTTAAGTTTACGCTGTGACGTCCATAGGCCACTTGCGATCATTCAACGCTCGCAGTTCAGCTTTTACGGCACACCGAACACCCGCTTCCCAACGAACATCACAGCGAGATAAGCGATCAAATAGACTCCCAGCCAACCGAAATCCCAAGCGGGCCCACCGAAGTCAACTAGAGGCGTCCAGAATTTCCGCTGTGTGAGTGGACGCGGGTGAATGACTGTTATCGATCGCACGATGCTACGATCCGATGGATCAATTTCAGTTAACTCGGGAGGATGTGCGTTTCCAAAGACTAGTGGGATATCGAGTGGCTCGGCTGACTCAGGAGGAACCAATCGAACTGTGAAACGACCCGTGGATTCTTCGGGAACCTTCAATCGCCATGATAGTTTTTGTAGCGGAATTCCTTGACGTAGAAACGCATCTAACGAACCGAGCAAGGCTTCTCTCGCATGATCCCCGGCCGCTTGCACTTCCCAGGGAAAAGCACCGAGCTCGCTGGCGGCGCTCCACTCCGACCGCAATTCCTCTAATTCTTGGCGAATTGGCGGTAGAAACCTTTCGGCGGTAACACCCGTCTCAAAACCGAGACCAGCGGCGATCTCTAGGGAGAACGGGCCCCGCATGTCTCCATCAACTTCGGCCACGATGCTCACTCCGCGACCTGGTTCTGCATTCCACACCGCTGGATCGACGCGTTCGGGGAACCATAGGAACACAAGCATCATTGGTCCCAACAGCCAGGCTAGTGGCACCATCGAAGCTCGTAACATGCGACCGGTGACTGGCTTGACGGCAGCGGACATCGCCGCGCGGTGTGGGCTATCCATAGGCAGTTTGGCGGCTGATTGACGCAGAGCCGCCGCACGACGCTTGGCTTCCAACAGTCGAGTATTGTCGGTCAACCAGCGTTGAGCAACGATCAGCACCAACGAGAAGATTCCGCCAATGGTAGCGACGGCACCAACCATCCCAAGTTGTCGCACTAAGGGCCACAACGCAACATCAATCAATCGAAATGCAGGTTGCTTTATCCACGCTGTCGGCAGCAGATAAAACGCTGCTAAAAAAGCAAGCCAAATCAATGCAGCTAATAACGCAAACTGATTGACTCGGGTTTCGCGCGAACTAATCGGAGGTGGGAGGAGTTTGCGTTCAAGTTGCGACGTGTGGTTTGAAGCAGTGGCTGGAGTGTTCGTTACAGGTTCGTCAGTATCGATTTGAGACACACTATCGACGCGAGACACCGCACCTTGATTGGCATCGACGCGAATCAATTGTCCGTCGGCTAGCAAGGTGGTGGCGGACTCGAGCACTACGGCGGGGAGACCAAGCTCGCGCGCGACGATTGCGCCGTGGGATAGAGTTCCACCCCTTTCCAACACTAGACCGGCGGCCTTGGCGAACAGGGGCGTCCATGATGGATCGGTGCTCGGGCAAACCAATATATAACCACTCTCAAGCAGCGGCGCGTTTTCGGGTGACAAAATAATGCGCGCTGGTCCTAGAGCGGTGCCGTTCGAGACTGGATGCGCTGGCCACTGCTCGTTGTCGTCTGAGATTGTTATTTGCCCAAGCTCAGCCACATCTGTTCGATCGATAACGCGTGGAACGTGCAGGCGGGCCGCAGCTAGACGTTCAGTGCGGCGCCGGGCAATGCGGTCTTCGGGGAGATAACCACCACGCAGGGTATCGTTGATCTCCTCAATCGTCAGAAAGAAGATGTCATCGCCGATTTTCAAGCGTCGCCCAAATTCCAGCGCAGTTTCTCTTAGCACTGCATAGCCACGCATCAGTTGGTACTTGCCGTCTTCACGAAAACGCACATACCGCTGCAACAAACGCACATGACTGACCAACTGCTCAGCATTCCTGGAACACAGCACTTGTTTCAAGCTCGCCAACGTAGCCTCGGCCTCTGAAATCCGCGCCTCGTGTTTAGCATTGGGGTCGGTACTGTCCCGAAGCTGATCGGATAAGGCTAGCACATCGTGTGGCCGTTCGTGCCAGCGCGGCGTGGCCAGATCAAACTCGCCCGGCGCGCGGTGCCCATGTTCACTTAGCCACACGTCGAGTGATCGCGAGCCATGAGCTACCTCGCGCAATTGAGCATTGGCGAGCGAAGTACGGTCGGGCTGGGGACTGACGCTCAGTAGATGCACCAGTTCGTCTGGATCTTCATCCCACAATTGGTCTGTGATAAAGTTATGCAAATCGGCCAGGGCCAGCGCCTCGATCATGCTAGGCAAGAAAACCTCAGCACCAAAATCGTTCATGACTCGGCATTCACGCTCGCTCCACCGAGCAATAAGTTGTTCATTGTCAAGGTTGCTAAGGTCACAAGCGGTTTCTTGTTGCAACCAAGCATCGATGGCTGGGACCAAAGTTTCATCGAAGCTGCGATCGAGTGTTTCGGCTTCGCGATGGAGCGCACGCGTTACTTCACTGGCTCGTCGCGCTGCTGCTCCACGTTGTCGCGTGGTGCCGCGTGGAATGGTGGGAGGTGCTTGTGCCGCATCGGGGCTATCACGCAACAGGTCAACGTCATAGGCGAACGGATACTCCGCGAAAAACATTTCAGGCATCCGCGCGCAGTCCATGTAGATGCCACTGCCGATAAGCTCTAAAAATCCAGCTTGGGCTACGACCTTTGATGGAGCGAAACCAACGCGACGATACATCTGTCCGAAACCACCCTCACCCGACATGTAGCGGCTCACGACATCCCAGCTCAACGGTGTCGGATTGTGGAGAGTTTCATCGAGATTATGTTGTACCCAGGGACCACGACCGGCATCCAGTTCGCGGTGCAGGAAATCGGTGCTGTGGGCCAACAACGATTGATATGCGGCGGCATCATCGAGTGTCGTGATAGCGCGCGACTGCAACAGGTGGACTTGTTGTGCATCGTCGATCGCCCATTCGATATCTTGAGGATGATCGAAGTGTCGCGCTGCGCGACGTCCTAGTTCCGCTAACTGGCGGATCGCGGTGAAATCCAAGCAAGCGCGTCGGCGTAGATTGTCCGGCGTGGCCTCCATTTCGCTGTGGCCGGGAAGCAGGCGTATTGATTTATCGGCCAGGGTGTATTGCAACACTTCGCAACGTTCGGTTGCCACGCGAATCAAATCGGGTTGCACTTGCCCGGAAACAACTGATTCGCCCAGCCCCCAAGCCGCTTCGATGAGCATCTCGGACGATGATCCGGTTCGGGGATTGGTGGTGAAGAGCACGCCAGCCACTGTGGCTGGGACCAATCGCTGTACCACGACAGCCATGCAAACTGTATCGCAATCGATCGATTGTTCACTCAGGTATGCGCGAACACGATCGCTCTGCACGCTCTTCCAACAACCTATGACTGCATCGAATAACGCGTCTACGGTTGCCAGATTTAAAAACGTTTCGTATTGCCCCGCCATTGAGGCTCCCGCCAAATCTTCGGCGGTCGCTGAGGAGCGGGCCGCCACAAGCGGACTTGCGATTGGACTTACGAGTTTCGCATGGGCTTGGCGGACCTGTTGAAATATCTCGTCGCGGTGCGTATTGCGAGCGAGGTAGGCGGCAGTGGTGACAACAAATCCGTCGGGAACCGGAAGGCCAGCGCGAATCATTGCGGCTAGGTTAACCGCCTTGCCACCAACTAGGCTGCTGTCGTGCGCCTCGGCGAGTGGCAAAATCAGTGGGACTGAGTCGCGGGTCATTGGCCAGCGCCTGCTGCGTAGGCGCGAAGGCCACCGGTTTCACTCCCGACGATCAGGCGACCGTTCACGACCAGTGGCGAACTAACACTCAATCCCTGCGCACCCGGTTTTTCTTCGGAGTTGATGTAGAGTTTTTCTAACTCTTTACCCGTTGCTAAGTCGAAACGGGCGAGATAGCCATTTTGACTGACCGCAAAGACTTCACTGTCGGTAACGGCTGGTGCGGCTAGGACCGGTGCTAAACCACTGATCCGCGCGGCCCACAGAGGTTTGCCATCTTTGTGGTCGAGCGCCATCACCTCACCGTTGGCGACACCGCACACTAAATGTTGACCAGCCGCCACGGCACCCAGCACTGCATCGGGCATATCGGCTTGCCACACGGTCGCTCCGCTCTTGGCATCGAGTGCCACAACGACGCCTCCCGGATTTGGATCGCGGTACACAAAGTCTCCGTTACCGCCACCCGCGATGACCAGATTATCAAGTAACGTGATTGCGCCGGTAATTGGGTAGGGAGTTGGACTGCTCCACAGTTCGCGAGAATTCGGGTTGATAGCGGGATCGGTACTGAGGGCGACGATGGAATTCCCATTAAAGCCACTCCCAATGAACAGCACACCATCGCGGACTGCGGGAGAGCCTTCGGGATCGGCCACATCATGTCGCCATAATTCGCTCCCATTTTCGAGACTCGCCGCCAGCACATAACCGGGATGGCTGAGCGGTTGGTGTGTGGCGGGGTCTTCAATGGCACCGGCACCGATGTAAACTGTATCGCCATCGATGACTGGAGAGCTCTCCAAGTGCAATGGCGTGGCCAGCGTCCAGCGTACTCGCCCCGAGTCAGTTTCAATGCATAACAATCTGCAGTTGCTATCGGGGTGCAAGCCTTGACCGATGACTAACAAACGACCATCGGAGCTGATTGCGGGCGAACTAAAGAAACCTTTGAAGTCCGCCTCTTCATGTTTGTCGACAGACCAGATCTGTTTTCCGCTGTTGAGATCCAAACAGAAAATAGCTCCGTAGGTGTCGGGTGGATCTAGCAGACACGATGCGCCGTAAACTCGCTCGCCAAACATTGCTGCACTGGAGAGGATCATAGCTTCGGTATCTTCGCTTTCGACACCCGCTTCATCGATCCACCGTGGGTAGTGCTGCCAGAGGCGTTGGAGTCCGACGGCTGGAGCCGCACCGATTGCTCCCAACCGCTGGGGGCCCACGCGAAATATGAAGGGTTGTTCGCTCTCGTGGTTATTGTCTGAGGGTTCAACGACTGTCGACGCGGTCACCGTATCGGGGGATAGTGCCGTTCGCTTTTTCGCATCAATGCGCGCCAGTGCGACGCGAGTCCAATCGACGTAGACTGCCGCGCCATGGCTGGGACTGGTGGCACTAGTGGGCGAATTCGAGAGTGCTTGACGACGCCCAGTCGTCGACTGATGCGAATCGTGACCTGAGGGCCAGTAGGCGAATGCAGCGACGATGAGACCAACGACAACTAACGCAGCGATGGGGATCGCGGGCCTTTCGCGGCAGACGCGGAATAACTCGCGCGGCTTAAATAGTAGAGTCAAGAATGTTGCGACTGCAGCCAACATCGCAGGGAGCAGCGCAGCTCCCGCATTGACGACGATCGGCACGACCCCCAGTTGTTGAAGATCGTTGATGTTAGGGTGATCTATCAATTCGAACCTTTAGAAAAACGCGTTTTATTCGACACTTCTCGGTAAACACTTCTCGCTAAACACTTCTCGCTAAACGTAACCATGAACAGGCTCGTTCCCAGGCTCTGCCTGGGAACGCACTGTCTTGGAGGCTCCGCCTCCCGTGTCCTTGGAACCAACTACGCTTCCGCAGGCGGAGCCTGCAATGCACCTCGTTCCCAGGCGGAGCCTGGAAACGAGGTGCTGGCTTTGCACTAACTAAAACTCGTCATCAGGGCTGGTTTCGCCGCGATCGATGACTACGACACTATGAGGTTTCGCATGGAGATCGATTTCCGCAGATCGCTCGAGGCCGTCAGCATAGCGGACGGTCAATTTGCATTTTCCCTCACCGGGCTGACGCACGGCCAATGCGACTTGGGCTGGACCACAGGAACCAGCCGAAACATTGTTGGTCAGATCGCGCCGCGCCAACAATCGTCCACTTGCGTCGTGAAGATGCACACGAGCGTTAACGAGTCCCTTAGAACCCAGCACATGAACTGTTAGTAGTTTCGTATTCTGAATCGCTTCGATTTCGGGGAGCGGATGTTCGACCGGCGCGCGAGCAACTAACGTGTCGTTTAGGATAAGTGTCAAGTGTCCGTGGCTATTGCCAACCACTAGATCAGGCGCGCCATCATGGTTGATATCTCCGGCCGCGCAAGACAAACCGCCGAGTTCGCTGGAAGGACCGTCGAACATGTGTTCGTAGTGCTTGTGAGTTGCACCCAGCATAAAAGAGCCATAGCCTCGATTGACGATGTAACGATTATGTCCGTTCGCGGTGCTGCTGATAGTGAAGAAGTCGACGTGCCCATCGCAATTCAAGTCTTCGGCGATGGTGGCTAGATGGGCTTGGGAGCCTTCACTGATTTCGTTTCCCCAACGCGTCACATCTACTGGTCGGCCATCTTGATTGGCCACAACGATCCAGCCATCTTCCAGTGGGACGACCAGATCCATGCGTTCGGGAGAGAAGAGCGGTAGAAAGGTTCCAGCCCCCGTGGCACCAGCCTGTCCAGTGCGGCTGGAAGTGAATTTGAAATCGATCGTGTGTGGAACGGGTTCGAATCGTCCATCTTCGTTTTGCACAAGTAGAAAGCCACCGCCTGCTGCATAAAATAGATCGGTACGCAAATCGTCGTTCCAGTGACCTGGTGTGACAAACCCGTTTTCCTCACCACCGCATTCGGCCCGATCAAGCCCCATGTCTGCTGTCGCATCGGTAAAACTACCTTCTTGCTTTGCGCCTGGATTGACTAGCGCTCGCAAGCCACCTCCGGCGAGACTAACGATAATATCTGGGTAGCCATCCCCGTTGAGTTCCACAAAAGCAGAAGTCTTGATCGAATTCTCCTGCAGCGCTGCCAGCGCTTCTTTGACGAGCGTCTGTTGCTCGATAAACGAAAACCGTTGGTCGGTGAATTGACCGAGGTAGAGCTTGGAGTCCAACAGCAGATCGGTCAGCATGTCACCATTAATATCTGCGGCGGAGCAACCTTGTGAAACAACTCCTGTGAGTCCGAGTTGCTCGGTCGCGTCGGCGAATTTTCCATCGTCACCTTGCATACTCAGGCTGACTTTTTCCGAGCAACTGACTATGTCTAAATCGCCGTCACCATCAAGATCGTAGAGGGCGACACCGGTGACTGGCGCGGCAAACTGATGCAGTAGCCTATCGGACTGAAAGCGTGCGTAGCCTTTACGAGGAAAGAAGTCGCGACCAGCAGCAATGTCTTCGACCAATGAAGCGAGTTGTTGGCTGGAACCATTCCATGTCCCCGCCAGCGTACTGATCGCGGCACCATCGAGTCCTACGGTTGCTTCGCCGCTTTTGTCGAGCGACCATACTCCAGGTTCGCTCATTTCGCCGAGATAGAAGCTGTTGGCATACAGCATCAGATCCTTGGGGCCACGTCGTCGACCGGCAAAGGCCACCACCTTATCCCCGACGACGATATCCCCTTCGCGGATGGCATCCGCAGCGGCGCTCTGCATGGTGCCGGTAAAACGCAAGGAAACTTCTGTCCCCTCGGTCACAGGGCCTTTAAGCGCTCGGGCGATCTTGCACGACACTGTCCCCGCTACTGGGTCGACGGAGAGAATGTCGAGAATACAAACGGTTGTGTAGCGCGTGTGGTAGAGGTCTGCGGGCTGAAGACCGGCGTTAATCACGGCCCACGTCAACGAAGACAGCGACAATAATAGCAGAAGCATTGTTGCCACCACGCACAGGCTCGTTCCCAGGCTCCTGCCTGGGAACGCACTGTCTTGGAGGCTCCGCCTCCCGCGTCTTGGGAACCAACGACGCTTCGGCAGGCGGAGCCTACAATGCTTTGGGTTCCCAGGCTGAGCCTGGTAACCAACGGGTGGCATTGAGCGAGAGTTCTCGGATTTCATTGGCTTTTTAACGGAACAAGTTTTGGGAAGCAAGTCGACGCCGCGCATTGAAGAGTAGAACAATTGCAGAGTAGAACAATTGCAGAGTAGAACAATTGTCCCCAATTGTTCAAAAATCTGACGGGGTTAAGCAATCCGAAGCGGTGAACCATTGAGACAATAGTTCTACTCACTTGAATACGTAGGTAGTCGAATAGGTGGGGCTAAAGCCGACACCTGTCTTGTAGGCTTTGATGGTCAGCTTGGTGTTCTTACTCAAGTGGATGGGCCCCTCGTAGATTGGCGAGTCCTTGGTGGGCTCTGAGCCATCAATGGTATAGCGTACGCGCGCACCAGGCACACTGCACTCTACAGTGACTGCGATCGGTTCTTCAAATTGAACAGCCACGGGCGTTTGGATCGCCTTGTTCCCCTGCCCCACCGATTTCAATTTGGTGTTGGCGGGAAGCGTTTGAATGTGGAACGGATCGGCTTGCTCTAGGTAGGCGTTCATGGAAACCATGGCCCGCTCGGTCAGTCCAAATTCAGACTGTTGGTCGTTGCGGGCGTGGTAATATGAATTAGGATCTACGCCGAGTTTCGAGAATAGGGAGTCAGCCGGACCCGCGCACTGCGAGCCAAAGTTAACATGGGTCCAGGCGTTGCGAGATTCGGGATCAGCTAGGGCGATACCACCTTCAGAGACATAGTCGAAATGAACACCGTCCAGTTGCACATCACCACCGAGTTGCATGGCGATTCCCAGTTTTCCCTGGGCCTTGACTGAAGGCTGGCCAATTTGTTTACCGACTCCATCGCGGAAGTCGGCAACGGAAGCAGTAGACGAGATGACCAGTCGCGCCTTGGTTGGATCGGCTGAGTAGACACGCATCATCGAGCCGAGCGCAGTGTACAACCCGGTATGGCCTGGACGCTCGTTGTCTCCGAAGCCGAGCAGTAGATAAGCGTCGCTGGTCAGTGGTCGCTCAGGCGAGCCAGCTTGAATGACACCGTTGCGGTAGATGTTGATGTTGTAAACGTCTTTATTGTTTTCAGGGGTAAACGGTCCGATGCGCCCACCACTTTGGAGTTCCAGAATCCCGCCGTCGTAGATCTC
>JBGSJT010000732.1:0-2630 GCA_041741715.1 Pirellulaceae bacterium
AAAGCTATCGGCAGCCTGTACCAATTTAAAGCGAGCGCCGCCTACAATCAGTTCGAGGGTAACTAAAGATGAATGACCTGTGGATGTGATCATGTCAAGCGTTCGTGACGAGTTGCGAAAACGTGCCGAAATCTACTGTGAACAACGAGAGAGTATTCTAACCGAAAACTCGTCGTTTGGCTTCGGGGTTCATGGTAGCGTATTTGAGTGCCAGCGTGCTACGGCGTCCTTCAAGACTGCTCTAAAGATTCATGAGCGTCGAACTCCTTACTTTCGCGAACGGGACGTTTATCTGCGACTTCAAGACCTCGGTATGGATGAAGTGGAAGGGCACCATATTCCAGTGTTAATTGACATTGACGATGAACTCTGGGCAATCGAGATGTCAATCGTAACGCGTCCATTTGTGCTGGATTTCGGTGGCGCCTACCTAGACAATCCGCCGGACTACGGCGAAGAGGTTATGGAACAATGGGAACGAGACAAGCAAGAGCAATTTGAAGCGAACTGGCCGCACGCCGCCAGCATTCTCGAAACACTCAAAAGCTACGGAATTTACGTTGCCGACGTGAACCCAGGCAACATCGGCTTTGTGACATAGGGTGGGTTCGTTGAGTTGCACGCCCCTTGTTCCGAATTCTAAACGTTCACTAGGGCTCTTTTTGGTTTTTTTGGGTGCTAACGCCAGCGAAAGATCTTCAGTGCGATCGCCGCGCAAGCAATTCCCCAGACACTCATCACAACGATTTGGAGTCCGAGGGCGCGTATCGATTCTCCATCCATCATGATCGCGCGCAGACTGTCAACCATGGCAACAAATGGCAGCGACTTTAGCACCGGTTGGATCTGATCTGGAAAGCGTTCGCTGCTAAAGAACACGCCCCCCACAATCCACATCGGCAACATGATCAAATTCATCAAGCCACCAATCGCCTGGCTGGACTGAACGCGAGATGCCAGCAACAGTCCAATCCCTCCAAACGTTGCTCCACCAATCGCCATCACCACCGCCAGATCGAACAAGCTGCCGCGACAGACGACACCAAACACAAAATAGCTAAACAGCAAGATGACGGCTACTTCGCAAACTGAAAACAACAAGCGAACGATGAGGACGCTCAACAGGAAATGCCAACGCTGCATCGGGGTGGCCATCAAGCGCTTCAGCAGCTTGCGAATCCGCATGTCGACAATCACGTAGCCGACGCCCCACAAACCTCCTCCCATGAGGTTTAGGGCGAGCATGCCAGGGACGAAAAAGTCGATGTAGCGGGTCCCAACTTCTTGCAATCGCTCGTCTGTGATTTGCAGTGCTCCAGCCGATACCCGTTCCCTTAGCAATGCCGCCTCAACAGTCGCTCGAGCCAGCTGGCTCTCAGCCCGCGATGGCTCAGACCAAAACTCGATTCGTCCCTCGTCATCGTACGTATTGACCACGACACTCGTTTTGCCAGATTGCAGCCGCTTCTTCCATTCATTGGGATCGCCAGCGATGGCCAAACGCTGGGGTGGTGCGTCCAGCATTGCCGCGACTGCTTCCGCACGCGGACCGATAATGTCGATGGTAATGGGTGCGGGCTCG
Organism: Pirellulaceae bacterium; assembly: GCA_041741715.1. Lineage (GTDB taxonomy): Bacteria > Planctomycetota > Planctomycetia > Pirellulales > Pirellulaceae > Aureliella. The sequence continues at coordinate 1,583 of JBGSJT010000732.1, forward strand.
GTGCTGCGAAATGCCAGTCCCATTGCCAACAACATCAGCAGCGGAAAGCCATAAGTCCAAAAGATGACATCCGGCTGCCGAACGAACTCGCGCAGCCGGGACAGGCAAAGGTGAATTAATGGGTTGTTCCGTAACTTACTGCTCATAGCGTTGCCTCGGCCTTTTCGCTGGTGCCCCCGTCGCGCAAGTGCCGCCCCGTCAGCGCAATGAAAACATCTTCGAGTGTTGACTGTCGCGTCATCAATTGACTGAGCGTGTGACCTTGGTTTCGGCAGTACTCAAACAAGGACGAAATAGCGACATGGGGTTCGTGCACCACCAACAAGTAGCCCACATCCGTAAGTCGGGAACTCTCAACACCACTGAGTCGATTGAGTACAGACAACTCGAGGGGCGGATGCTCACCAGCCGTGTTGAACTCGACGACATGTTCACCGCCATACTGACGAATCAAATCACTTGGGGTTCCGATTGCAATCGTCTTCCCGTGATCCACTACAGCAACTCGATCGCACAGCCGTTCTGCTTCGTCCATGTAATGCGTGGTCAGTAGTATCGTTCGGCCGCGTGATTGGTAGGCGCGAATCACATCCCAAAGTTGCCGACGGGATTGTGGATCGAGCCCCGCCGTGGGCTCATCGAGGAACAGAATTTGGGGATCGCCGACAATTGCCGTCGCAATGGCCAAACGCTGCAGTTGCCCACCGGAGAGCTTTTCGACGTAGGCCTTGGCCTTTTCCTCCAGAGAGACAGCCGCAATGGCTTCGTTTGTCGAGATCGGCTGGGGATAGAAGCTGCGGAACAAATCAACCGTTTCGCGAACGGTTAAGCGATCCGTCAGCCTAGTTTCTTGAAGCGAGATACCAATCAAACAACGGATAATGTCATCATCACGTCCCCAGTGATGGTTCAAGATCTCAATCGTCCCAGACGTTGGCTTGAGCAACCCTTCCAGCATTTCCATCGTCGTCGTCTTACCAGCCCCATTGGGTCCCAACAGACCAAAACATTCTCCTTCAATCACTTCGAGGTCAATGCCGCGCACGGC
>JBGSJT010000733.1:0-15152 GCA_041741715.1 Pirellulaceae bacterium
CTGCCCCCAGCCCCCTGCCCACTGCCGACTTCCCCCTGCCCCCTTCCCCCTGCCCCCTGCCCACTCTTTAGACCTACAATGAACGGTTAGCCACCGAAGTCCTAACTACTTTCCCCTTTTTTCCCACGGGTTTCAACTGCGATGAACGCTCGTACCACCATTGAACGGGTGATTGACTTGGTCGATCCCGCTGGCAACATCCTCCTTAACATGAGCTACGACGAAGCTTACCGACGCGTGCTGTCGGGAGAGGCTGAGCAAGTGGGGGCGATCGACGGACAGTTTTCCATTGTGGCTCGCGAAGGCAAGCGTGTGAGGCTGGCCCGTTCGCTGGGGCGACCGACCCGTTACTTTTTGGCCAAGCGGGCAGAGGGACCTTGTTTGATTGTGGCGGAGCGGATTGAGCAGATTCGTGAGACGCTGGTTAACGAAGGGCTTGGCGATCAGTTTCATCCGTCCTATACGCGGATGGTGCCTGCCCATCATGTGCTTGAGCTGCAATTGGTGGGATGTCCCGACCCCAATCCGCAGCTCACCCGCTTTTTCGATCCGCAGCGCGAACAGTTGCCGGCCGACGTTGAGGTGATCGGCAAGCAATACATCGGAGCGATGGCCGATGCCTGTGCTCAGTGGCTGGACACCATCGACCGCCGAGAGCCGTTGGGAGTCATGTTTTCCGGTGGGATCGATAGTGGCAGTGTGTTGTTAGTCCTCTATCACCTGTTGCTGCGTCGCGGCGAGAATCCGGCGCGTCTGAAAGCGTTCACGTTGGCTGTGGATGGTGACAGTTCCGATGCGCGTCAGGCGCGGGGCTTTTTGGCCGCGAATCAACTGGAGATGTTGTTGGAGATGGTCGAAGTCCCGGCGTCGGACATTGACTGGCGAGCGACGGTGGGAGTGATCGAGGATTACAAGCCGTTGGACGTACAAGCGGCGGCGATGGGACTGGCGCTCTGTCGCGCGATTCGCAGCCGTTATCCCGACTGGCGGTGGCTGGTCGATGGCGATGGTGGCGATGAGAATTTAAAGGACTATCCCATTGAGGAGAATCCGGAGCTTACGATCCGCAGTGTGCTCAACAATCAGATGTTGTACCAAGAGGGCTGGGGTGTGGGTGCCATCAAGCATTCGCAGATTTACAGTGGTGGTCAGAGTCGCGGGCATGTCCGCACGTTTGCCCCCGCGGCCGTCTGCGGCTTCCGCGGCTTCAGTCCCTTTTCGTTGCCGCGGGTGATTGAGGTAGCTGAGGGAATTCCGTTCATTGAGCTCACCGAGTGGCAGCACGAGCGGTTGTATGCACTCAAGGGTCAGATCGTGGCGGCCGGGGTGCGTGCCGTGACCGGCTTGCAGATGCCCGTTTTTCCCAAACAACGTTTTCAGCGCGGCTCGGTCAGTCCCAGCAAGTTCGCAGAGTTGTTCCCGGCTGCCGAGTCCACGTACCGCGCCGAATTCTTGCGACAATTCGTGTAAGTCGGTAGGAAGGTTGCCAGGTGTTAGCGGGGACAGCTGTTGTGCCCCGCCCCGGCAAGGCCGACCCCTCCCCACGCGAATTCAAGCAAAGCATGTGCAAGCGGCGGAGGTTAGGAGCGGCGAAATCGTAGGAAGCTTCCCATCAACCCGGCCGAGAGCCAGAGCGCTAGGGATGCCGGTTCAGGCACGGTTCCAGCACCCGATGGGGTAATCGGTGGTGGAACGTAATACAACTGGTCTTGTCGGTGGAAAGCCTTGACCGCATCCCATGTTGTCATGTCCGAGGGATTGAACGCATTAAGAGCAGCTATTGGTACTGCTTCTCTAAATAGATTTAGAGCAAACACGTTGTTCAGTAGTGGCCCAGTATAATTGTTTGCATAGGTTAAAAGAGTCTGTGTGTGTGCTTTTGTAAAGCTGGTGATCTCCCCTTCCAGCATCCAAACGGCCTCTTGCATTGAGTCGGCCCAAGCAGCGTTGCGCGTGTAACCGGTGACTGCTGTCGACAATTGACCGCTGGCGTACGCAGCATACAAGAACTGAGTTTTTGCGCTTAGCGGATCACCCAAACCACCCGACCCCACACCCCCGAGCACCGCGCGATCACTGACACTTCCGACGACCAAACGTTCCCCCAAGACCACATACTCGTTGAATTCCAAGCAAAAACTGGCAACATCCAATCGCTGCCAGTTTCCGGAGACGAGTTTATGAATGGCAAATTCACCACCTCCGGTACTACCACCAACTGTCCCGGCTCGATCGAACTTGACGATGTCTCCCTTGATCAGTCCAGCCCAACTCATCGAGCTGGTTGAGAAAACCAATGCCACTGCAATAAGAAAACGCTGCATTTTTAACATTATCAAGTTAGCCATGATCCAAATTTCCGCCCAGTTCTATGTTCAAGATGAGTCTCTATCGTAATTAGCAAGCGAATCTTGACCACGATTTGTCTTACCTAATCCACAAATTTTTACATTTTCCTCCATTACAGTCGTTACAAGTGGGCGGAGGGGAAGAGGGCAGTGGGCAGTGGGCAGTGGGCGGGGGGAAGTGGGCAGTGGGCAGTGGGCAGTGGGCGGGGGGGAGTGGGCAGTGGGCAGTGGGTAGAGGGGAGTTGGTAGAGGGGAGTTGGTAGAGGGGAGTTGGTAGAGAGCAGAGGGCAGTGGTGCTTAGGGGTGGTGGTGGGGGAAGCAGGGCGGTGGAGAAAAAGCCCTAGCACTCGTGCAGCGTTCCCTTTCCCCTAAAGATCTTACGAAGGGTGCAGCGAAACTGTCCGTAGCCAGAGCGCGTCAACATCTTTTGGGGGAGAGGGTAAGGGTGAGGGGGGCCCTGTGAACCTCAGGCGCTAGCCGTGGGCTCCGGGGCTCTCGGAAAATAACTTAGGACAGGCTGCCGGTAAGGAAGGCAAGTGAAGGCAAAGAATCCAAAGCGATGACAAGTCACCCCATTCCAAAAAGGCCAAGCTCGACAAGGGAGCGTCCCCGATGGCGCTGGCACATGACGTGATTTCTATGACTAACAAAGCAGGGTATGATCTTAGCGGTTCCTACTAGCGTCACTCTGGGGTGGTAGTCTTCAAGGAACAGGGACGTACATGGCGAGTACTCACAAAGCGATGGTCGATGGATAGTACAAATGCTAAACCGCATCGTGAACTCCCCTGGATCCGCATGCTGTTGATGATCGCGGCGGTGTGCTGCACGCTGTTTGTTATTTATGCCTCGTTGGTTCCACTCAACTACACCGCCCTGCCGTTACCCGTGGCGTGGGAAAAGTTCCTGGAAACGCCTTGGCTGCAACTCGGCATCGATCGCAGGGCCGACTGGGTCGCCAACGGCTTGATCATGTTGCCCTCCGGCTTTCTGGCTGCCGGCGCGGTGGACTGGAGGCGCCGCCGCCGTCTGGCACTCATCCTCTGTTCCCCCTTGATCATCCTGACGCTGTCAGCGGTCGTGATTGCGATCGAATTCGTCCAAATTTGGTTTCCTCCGCGCGTCGTCTCGCAAAACGATATCGTGGCAGGGCTAGTTGGATCGGTATCAGGCGTGGTGCTGTGGTGGATATTTGGCCAGAGTTTGCTGGGAAAAGTGGAAGGGTTCCTCAAGGGAGAGCCGGGGATTGAGCGTTGGCATATCGTGGTCAATCTGGGCATGTTGGCCATCTGCTTTTACAACCTCATGCCGCTGGATGTCATCTTGAGTTTCGATGAGTTATCGGCGAAGTACAGGCTCGAGAGGTTTGTATGGGTCCCCTTTAGCGATTTCAGTTTTTCGTCTGGGTCGCTCATCTTTTTTGCCTACGCTTTTCTCCGGATTTTCCCCTACGCTTTGCTTGCGACGACACGTCTACCGTTGCGCCTGGTCATCCTCCAAAGTTGGCTGTGGGTACTGCTTTTTGAACTCCTCAAGGTTCCCATCTACAGTCGCTTGGCTTCGACTACGAACGTTGCCGCTGGCCTGCTAGGCACCCTGTTTATCGTGTACAGTGCGGAATACGTGTGGCGTGTGCTCCGCGCACTGGATCGCAGCCTGGTTTGGTTTACGCTGGCGTTAGGTTGGACAGGCATTATGTTTGTTGGATTTTTTTCGCGGTTCGACCATCTCGTCAGCGATCCACAGAAGATTGAAGAGCGATTTAAGGGGATTCTCACCGTTCCCTTCGCACGCGCTCATTCCTCGAGCGAGTTCGATGCGGGTGACAATATTTTGTTGAAGCTCTGCGTATTCGCACTGCTGTCGACCCTGTTATCGACATGGTGTTCGCGGTTGAGTCCCAAAATTCAAAAGTGGTGCGCCATGTTGGCTGTCGTGTGGGTTATCCTCGTAGCCTGTGCCATTGAAATTGGACAAGTATTTCTAGAGCCATTGGTTCCCGATGTGACCGACCTGATCCTTTATGCGGCGGGGGCATGTATTGGCATTGTGGCTGCACGAATGTTAGTACCACCGCCAATGCGGAGTGTGCAGTCATGAGATCGTTGCAGCGGGCGTTGGCTCTGGGCATCGCAGGAGCAGTGGTCTATGTCGGCGCACACCACGAGGCGCCTTGGCTGATGTGGCTGCTCTGCGGAGTGCTAGCGGCAGCGTGCGCGCGGTGGGAAAATCTGTGGCTGGCCGCAGTTCCGCTTGCGCTCACTACAGGCGATCTGTACCCATGGACAGGACGTTTATGGGTAACGGAACGCGATCTGTTATTGCTCAGCGTATTCGTTGCGTTGCTGTGGACAAAACCTTGTTGGCAGTTTCCTGCATTGCGCAGGCATTGGCTATGGCTCCCCTACGTGGTTGTGGCCGGTGTGGCATTTGTCCAGGGGATGTTGACACTGCCATTCACGGCCATTGGGGATTCGCTAAGTCTCTACACCACATCGGGTAATACGCTGGTTATAGGCAAGGCTTTATTGTTTGGGTTAGCATTTGCTCCGTACCTAAGGCAATGTGGACGCAGTCAGCCAAGTTGGCAAGCGTTCAGTTTAGGTATGCAGTTAAGTGCTTTGGCGGTGGCGTTGGTAGTTGTGGCGGAGAGGATGGTTACGGTCGGGCTATTTGATTTCTCGGAACCGTTACGTGTTTCGGGTCCATTTTCAAGCATGCATCTTGGTGATCAACATATTGACGTCTTTTGGGGTTTGGCGATTCCCTTTGTGTTTCAATTTCGGACGGAGAGGTCGCTGTCGACCTTGGCGGTGTGGTTGTTGCAAGTGCTGTCCGTCTTTGCGATTTTTTCGACCATGTCCCGGGCCTTGATTGCCTTTGCACTTGTCAGCATCGTCTGTTTGTTGGTGCTCCGTTTCGCGTTGAATGGACCGGTGCCACGAGCATCGACGCGCGAAGATAGTCGCCGTTTGTTGATGACCCAAAGCAAGCTGAGATGGCGCGGCGCGAGCGTGTTGCTTGGCGCGTTACTCGTTGGAGGGAGCGCGGTGGGACTGTGGCGAGGTGGAGATGCGGTGCGGGGAAGATTTGCATCCAGTTCACCAGACTGGACAATCCGTGTTGAGCACTGGAGTGAGGTATACCGTCTGGTTGCGAAGAGCGCTTGGCCTCGGCAACTAATGGGGCACGGCCTAGGGAGCTATCCGAGTTTCTTTCGTGGTGCACAGCAACTTGCCGAGCACCCGATCCTGCTGGATGGCCAGAACCAAAGCGTGGAACTGGTTGCCAATCAAGAACTTTTCATGGAGCAATGGATTTCATCGGAGTTCGAGTTGCCGGTCACGGTGCGCGCCCGCGTCGAAGCGGTCAGCCGCGGTCAACCAGCTTTAGAGCAAGCCAGTTATTTGAATGTCCATTTATGCAGCAAGATTCTGTTGCATTCGTTTGATTGTGAGACGGGGCGGATGGATCCGACAGCAGCCGGCCAGTTGCTGAGCGAGGTGCAAATGGGAGCAGCCAATGGTCTGGTGAGTGACGGGCCATGGCTTCGTCGTTATTGTCCATTGACACTTGGTTTCTCGGCGGTTGGTGCGGATGGTGGTTCGGTGGTAATCTCAGAGATCAGCGTAACGGACGCGCGTGGCAGCTCGTTGATTGAGAATGGTGATTTTTCGAGGGGCAGCCAGCGGTGGTTTTTCACCAGCGATGATCACTTGGTGTGGCGCGCTAAGAACATGTGGTTGCACCAATTGGTGGAGATGGGATGGTTAGGAGTCGTGGCTTTATGCTTGCCCATTGTGGGGACGTTGGCTGGACTACTGCGATGTGTGTGGCATGATCGCGACTGGCAAGCTGCTGTATTGTTCTGGTCCCTATTGGGTTTTCTAGCCATTGGGCTATTTGGAACGCTGATTGATGTCCCCTGGATTTTAACCAGTTTTATTATTTTGCTCGTATATGCCCACCGGGGGCACGAGCCTGTAACCACGTAGGCGAGTCTCTCCGAGACTCGCATAAACCAGCGGCTCGGAGAGCCGCTGCTACGTGCGCCCTCGTTCCGGGGCTCCGCCTCGGAACGCACTGCTCAGAGGCTCCTGCCTCTCTTCAGACCAGCGGAGCGGCCGTATGCGTTCCGAGCCTCTGGGGGCTGGGGGCGGTGTCTTCCGCAGCGTCACCGCCAGTCAACGCACACATCCAGCAGTCCAGGCATACTTGCATAATTGCGGGCACTGGAATATCTCCAGTGGATTGGATCATCGACGAAGCCACGGCGCAATGGGTTGTTATGGATGTACTCAATCTTCTGCCACATGACCTTGTCGGATTCGATGATTTGCGGGTGACTTCCTTCTTGCCAGAGTTGGTGTAGTTGATCGACTTTGTGTTTTAGTTTGTAGAATCGAAGTTCTTGGAGCAGAGTTTTAGCCCCATTGATTTGCATTTTCTTGAGGATTGAAGTTGCGGTAAACGACTTGAATTCGCCGACGCGGCGCGAGAGTTCTGGGCCTACGGCAATCCAGTGAATGTGATTCTCGAGCATGACCCAGGCAAGGATATCAACAGCTCGTTCGTTCTGCAGGAATCGCCAGCTATCGATTACGATGGAGGCATAATCTGGATAGGAAAAAGCGGGAAGCCAGGCGACGACCGTATCCGTCATGAAATGGGGGTAGTGATCGTCGCCAAATCGATAGCGAGAGCGTGCCATGGTTAACTGCTCCTAAGTTAAACCGGTGGGAATGGGGCTGGTGGGAATGAGGGAGATTTTACCGAGTTTTCTTAGGGGAGGCGGGAGCCTCCATGCAGGCATGCCCAGGCAGAGCCTGGGCACGAGCACCGAGCAGAGCCTGGGCACGAGCACGTAGGCGAGCCTCTCCGAGGCTCGCGTTAAACAGCGTCTCGGAGAGCCGCTGCTAGTGCATCCTCGTATCCTCGTTCCGGGGCTCCGCCTCGGAACGCACTGCATCCTCGTTCCGGGGCTCCGCCTCGGAACGCACTGCATCCTCGTTCCGGGGCTCCGCCTCGGAACGCACTGCATCCTCGTTCCGGGGCTCCGCCTCGGAACGCACTGCCCAGAGGCTCCTGCCTCTCTTCAGACCAGCGGAGCGACCGTATGCGTTCCGAGCCTCTGGGGCTGGGGGCGGGGGGGCTGCAGAGCGCAGAAGGGAGGCGGGAGCCTCCATGCAGGCATGCCCAGGCAGAGCCTGGGCACGAGCAGAGCCTCCGTGCAGGCATGCCCAGGCAGAGCCTGGGCACGAGCAGAGCCTGGGCACGAGCAGAGCCTGGGCACGAGCAAGCTTTTTTCTCAAGCTGACGAACTGCTTCATTTCGGTTTGAGCACAGCTTCAATCCCTACAATCGCTACCAGCGCGTGCGGAAAATCAAGTCGGCGTTGTTAAATTCGATCCTACCGTCGCACGTGACATCTTTTCTTTTGAGCCCTGGTCCTGCAGACCATTCTTGGACGACCGGCGGAAGCGAATCAAGGTACGTTTCAGATGTACTTAAATTCTGGGGAGCGTTTAGGTGCAACTCATCATGTATTACTATCAAGTAAGAGGTTCCCGCGATGTGTGTCATCCCAAGCGACAATGTAGCAACTTCGTCTGATCTCACTCACAACTGCCTAATGCTTCAGCCCTCCAAGGACTTTGCTGGGCAAGTCTCGCTCGCGAGGTCCAAAGAAGATTTGACGCAAGCATTCCGGCTATTGTATACGTCCTACGTTAGTGCTGGACTGACGTCGATCAACTCGCTGAAGATGCGAGTCACTCCCTACCATGTGCTTCCAACTACAGAAGTCTTTGTAGCCAAAGCAGCGGACGAAGTTGTCGCCACCATGACCATGACCGCAGATAGCGACGCCGGTCTGCCTATGGACAAAATGTACGGCAACGAAGTTACCGAGCTGAGAGGCTCTAAACGCGTTGCTGAGATGGGATGCTTCGCTGATCGTCGCGAATCACCATTTCGTTTTATGCGAGTTTTCTCTGAACTGGCTAAACTGGTGGTTCAGGTAGCGCAAGCACGGGGAGTGGACGCACTGGTGTTGGCCGCACATCCACGGCATGCAAAATTCTATGCCCGGACGCTGGGGTTCCAACCATTTGGCGGTTTAACGAGCTGCCCTTATGCGCAGGGAAATCCGGCAGTCGCCCTCGTAATGGATTTTGAGCGTCTTCGAGGTTCCGCTACGCACGCGCGATTGTTTGGTGATCCCCTGGAGGCGAAGCAACTGGAACCGACAAAGTGGTCTTTCGAAACACGTGAATATGTGCAGTTCTTGTGTCAACAGCAGCATCCACGGCAGTTAACCACTGGGGTTGCTAGCTAGGCGGCTCGCGAATCGGGGAGCTTAGTGGTAGCCAATTTTTTATTCAAAAAGTAGCTTCGATCGGCTTGAGAAATCCCTTGTCCTACAAAGGGAGTGACGGCCGTTGAACTATCGAAAAAAATTTCGCGCCACGGACTCTGGTACTTCATGGGATTGCTCGGATCGCCAGCCAAGCACACCGCCAATTGTCCTTCGACGGATTCGTAAGGAATCGCATTGGAGAGTTGCTCAAATCCCATGGCGCGCTTGTAGAATCGGCAATGACGAGGATGAACGGCGGCTACCATACGATCACAGCCGAGAGCTCTCGAGCGGTAGATAGCAGCCCTTGTCAGAGCGGCAAACGTCGGAGAAAAACTACTCTCACTATCTTGTATGGCCGCCAAACAGCCAATTTCTGCTAACTTTAGTTTCTGTTTCCGCAATTCCGAAATGACGTTTGGGAAGGCAGGCTCCAAAGGGAGTCTCAGTTTGTCGACGATGATCGAAATTGTACCGACAACTTGCTCATTGACTTTTGCGACAACGATCTCACATTGCTCGGTTAACTGATAGTCGGTAATTCTCATGCCCACGTGAGATGGTTGAACAAGGCCTGTCTTAAGGTACTGGTTGTAGACCAATTGAAAGGCAGCTTTCAGTTCATCGCGGTTTGTTGCCACACTACAAACAACCGAATCGAGGCGGTCATGTTGAGCCATAGTTCTTTACGCTTATAACTCTTGTGGAACGGAGTTCGCTGCGGTTCGTAGAACGCGATACCCTTAAAGTCGACCAGCTGAGCGGAATTTCGTGACGGAACTTTGGAGTTTGTGAAACCCAATGCACCACAAGTGTCGGCAAGTTTAATATCGGCGTTCTAATAACCGCCCGTGACCCTCGTACCACGCAGTGTCGGTCCATCCAAAATCCCAAAAATTCTGAACGTTTCGGAATCTGATTGCGTTATTCCAAAAGGGTGGGAAGTCGCATCCAACCCTAATGTATGAGCGAGCACCCCCCATAACCCCCCGGTTGTTTAGTCATCGTTGATGACATATCTTGCCTAATCGAATCAGGTTTCGGTTAATCTCATCAAGCGCCAGATGCCGTCGATTTTCTGTGACTTTTCAACGATTCAAGATCTCTTCTCTACCGCTAAGTCTCATCTTCGCTAACGGTCAGGTCGCAGCAATTGTTGCGCATAGGGGAAAGCATGAAACGAATTCTAGTATTTCACCGGAACTGCCTTTTCCGCGATTGCCTCGCAAAGTACTTGGAATCGATTGGTACTTTCGAGGTCAATGCTTTACCGCATGAGCATGCCGAACACCCCGCAGAATTGATCAGTTCAGGTACCGATGTCATTCTTCTCGACGTCAATCTACCTGACCGGATCGCCCTACGCTTATTAGAAAAAATTCGTCCGGCATATCCACATATTAAAGTCGTACTGCTGGTTCCTGACGATCACCACTCTCTTCTAGAATGTTTGGCTGCCGGTATTCATGGATGCGTTCTTGAACGTTCATCGCTTGAGGAACTTCACCGGGCGATCACTGACGTTGTTTCGGGTAAGAGCGTTTGCTGCAGCGATTTTGCTCAGTTGCTATTTTCGGAAGTGACACGCTTCGGCCAGGTCTTCAGTTGGAAGATCCCCGCTGCTTCGGAGACCTGTCGGCTAACGAGCCGAGAACTGGAAGTGCTCGAGTTAATCGCAATGCGTAAGCGTAACAAAGAGATTGCCAAGGAACTGTCTGTGTCCCTGTTTACCGTCAAAAATCATGTGCACAATATCCTTGAGAAGTTACACGTGGGCAGCCGAGTAGAGGCGGTTGAAGCGGCGCTCCATGAAAACTTGTTGAGCCGTCGCTAGGCTCGACTCCGGTAAATGAATGAAAAGCAACCAGAAGAACCGGCGGCTAGTGCCTTGCCGCTCACAAACCTGGTGCTGTCCAGTTAGGCTACAGAAGTAGCCCCTACTTCAGTTCGCGGCCATAGATCAATGTGATTAGCATGCTCGTTTGTCGAGCGATGCATGCACACATTGTCTTCTTTTTTGTACGTGGCCCAGCGTATTGGTTCCTGCAAGGAACTAATCCCTGTTCTTCAGGCTACATGATCTGAGAGGCTACTTGAACGCCTGCGGTTGTGGTCCCAAGGAACTAGGAAGCGTAATCGTTTGTTAGATCCTTTTTGGTTCTCTCGATTCATTGCATTCGGCAAGTCAACTCCGCAAAATGGGCGTGCTCGGAGGCTGAGGCTGGCCGAGCAGTCTAAATATGCCCTTGAAAAGAGGAAAGCAATGAGTCTTAAAGTATTACTTTCGATCGAACAACAAAGCTACCGAGAGTTGTTGGAGCACATGTTGCTGCGCCATTCAAATGTGGAGCTTGTATGCCAGTCATGTAATTTCGTAGAGTGTTTAGCGTTGATCTCACAGTACCAGCCTCACATCTGGATTCACTCCGCCTGTGATGGTTGTGATCTGCAAGTCGCCGTCGAGCGAGCTTACGAATTGTCCCCCCAACTTGCAATTGTTCGGGTGAACGCCGATGAGCCCGCTGGTTATCTCCAAGTGCGCGTCGAATCGGTTTCGGAGGTTTTTGCGATTTTTGAGCGCATGAGCTGTGCACCGGAGTTCGCCTCGTGAAATGGAGATTCCGTGCGATCAAGCGTCTAGCCTCAGAGCAGCACGGATTCCTGACCGTCAAGCCTTAGTCAGCGACTGAATAAAACAGACTGTTAGTTGTGTTCAGGGATGTCGCTGCCTGTTACTTACTTATCTTGTTTCGTCGTTTTCAGTACTTTTCTTGCAAACGTAAGCATAGGGAGATGTAAAATGCTCGAATTGAAAGCACCTGGTAATTTCTTAATAAACACACGTTTACAGGTTGTCCAACAAGCTCTTTTACCTGCACCGCGTGAATCCTATGATGTCGCGGCATTCGAAGAGCAGCTTGTAATGAAGGTTGCAAACCAACCTTACGAGAGGCAACAAGCTTTTGCACTTTGCCACGACGTCTATTGCCGTTCTGGACTCACCCCAGCGGATCGCTCGGGAATTCGTGTTATGCGCCACCACTTGGCGGATGCAACCAGTGTCCTCATCGCTTCGGTAAGACAGGATGTCGTATTCACAGTTACGCTGGTGGGGGATGGCGATTACGGTCTACCCATGGAATCGCTATTTGGCGATGAAGTTGAGGAAATGCGCCGAGCAGGAATTCGTTTGGCTGAAGTTTCCTGTTTGGCGAGTAGTATCGACAGTAGCAATAAGAGAGTTCGGTTCGAGTCACTTGTGAAAATGATTAGTCTGTTAATTCAGTCTGCTCGTCGGCGTGGCATCGACCGTTTATTGCTTGCCGTGCATCCCAAACATGCCAAGGTCTATGAGCGTTTGTTTGGCTGCGTCCGATGTTCGGGCGTTAAGTCTTATGCGGCCGTGCAAGGAAATCCTGCCATCTTGTGCATGCACGATTTCGCCGAGCTGGATCGTCAGCGTTACCCTCTTTACGATCAAATATACGGTCCCACTTATAGCCCTTGGCAGCTTGATGGAACCAAGATGCGTGAGAGTGAGAAGGACTATTACGAACAATTTCTGCCGGCAGGCGAGTACGAAGTTGTCCCCATGGCGGCCTAACGTAGTGCCTCGAAGCAGGCAATGAGAGCCACCGCCATCTTAGGTGTTTCGATACACAGCTTGCAGCTTGCACAAACCGAACCATTGCTACAAGCGATTTGGGAGCCAGGAAAAGTACGGAATAGCTGCTCTTGAAAACTAGCTCGAAAGGCAATGACTAAGCGGAATCCTAGACTTCTAGCAGTGATTTTTTCATTGTTAGGAGTTGCCGATGAGGCGGGTTGCAGTAACGGGACTTGGGATTGTCGCTCCTACCGGCGTTGGCCTGGAGACCGCCTGGCGCAATGCGCTTTCCGGATCTTCGTTTATCCGCAGGATAAATCGGTTTGACGTTAGTTCACTGCCGGTTCAAATTGCCGCAGAAGTGAGCGATTTTGACGGAGTGCAGCTTTTAGGGGCCAAAAAAGCCCGACAAACTTCACGCTTTATTCAGTTCGCCGAAGTGGCTTCGCAAGAGGCGTTGCGTGATGCTGGCTTTGACGCCATCGCACATGGTGATAAGTGTGGTTGCATCATCGGTGTGGCCATTGGTGGTTTGGGTGAGATCGAAGCCAGTGCGATCACCCTCAAGGAACGCGGGCCGAACAAGATTCTGCCACACACACTGCCGTATTCTTTGCCGAATATGGCCTCGGGTGTTGTGGCAATTGAGCACAAACTTTACGGACCCAACTTGGCCATTTCGACCGCCTGTGCCAGTGGGACGCATGCCATTGGCGAAGCCGCCATGCATATCCGCCGCGGCGACGTGGACATGATGCTGGCTGGCGGCGCGGAAGCGGCGACCTGCCCGCTGTCGCTGGCTTCGTTTGATCGCATTGGAGCATTGAGCCGCAGGAACGATCAGCCCGAACTCGCGTCCCGTCCGTTTGATAGGGACCGCGACGGATTTGTGATGGGAGAAGGATGTGGACTGCTCGTACTCGAAGAATTAGAGCATGCCCGCAACCGCGGTGCCAAGATCTATGCCGAACTCGTTGGTTATGGGCTATCGGCCGACGCATACCACATCACTACTCCAGCGCCTGCAGGTAGCGGGTTGGCGAAGTGCATGCTGGCGGCCCTACAGGCGGGTGGACTCACTGTGCGGGATGTTGATTACATCAATGCGCACGGCACCTCAACCAAGGCCAATGACGCCCTGGAAAGTGCTGCCATCCAGAGTGTCTTTGGTTCGGAGGCAAGCCGCATCTCGATCTCGTCAACCAAAGGTGCCACTGGACATTGCCTCGGAGCCGCCGGAGGGATCGAAGCGGTCTTCACGGTGTTAGCTATTCAGGATGGAGTTGTGCCACCCACCGTCAACTATCAAAACCCTGATCCAGAATGCATGCTCGATTACACGCCCTGTGTGGCTAGGCAGCGCGAGTTAAAAGTAGCGCTGAGCAATTCTTCTGGATTTGGTGGGCAAAACGCCTGTTTAGCCTTCAAACGGTATGAACACTAGAAGCCACAGCCATCGATTTGAAACTAGTAACAATTGATTACAAAGCCCATTTTTTACCGACTAAAGATTAGGTAACGAGCAATGAAAACGCCAAAAATAGTGACGAACCAAGTCGAGAACCGAAGTGCTTCCATTGTGGACGGCCGCGAACGGTTTCTGGAGATTCGGCTTGAGCAACAACGCGCCGCCGATTGGTTGGTTTGCATCGAAGAATTGCTAGTGCCTTGCACGACGGAGGAGCTTGGGCAATTCCACACTGCGTTGAGTGATGCGTGTTGGTTAGCGCGATGGAAGCGGGAGGATCCGATCGTCGATTTTGATCCACATTGGCTACCGGGGCTGGTAGTCTCACTCGCCTCGGACGCAGCCAAATCACGTTGTCGCGCGTACGCGATCGAGGATATCTTAGCCACCTTATCCCGCTGCCGGGGGTGATTGTAACTTTTTCGCTTTGGTACTTCTTGAGGGTCATAAAATAGTTGAAAACGAAGAATTAACAGTGGCTTCCCGCAATACCGGGTACGATGAGACGGATAGTGAGTCATTCAATTGTTTTCGCATGAGCACACCCAGACACAGGGACGCGACAATGCAGTCTGAGCCTAACAAGAGCCACGACAATTGGAATTACGAGACTGCTGTTTCGCGGAATCTGGGGTTGATATCTGCGGAGGAGCAACAGCGTCTGCGTCAATGCCGAATTGCGATTCCTGGCATGGGAGGGGTGGGAGGCAATCACTTGATGACGCTGACTCGCATGGGGATTGGAAAGTTCCGGATTGCGGATGCGGACGAATTTGAAGTAAAGAATTTTAATCGTCAATTTGGTGCAACGATGGGTAGTCTTGGGCATTCCAAGGCTGGCGTGATGTCCGCGGCAGCGCGGGATGTGAATCCCGAGTTGCAGCTGGAGGTGTTGAATGAGTTTGTCACGTCTGAAAACGTCGATGCGTTTCTGGACGGAGTTGACTTAGTGATCGACTCGGTAGACTTTTTTGCCTTTGAAGCGCGGCGCATGTTGTTTCGCGAAGCCCGGCGACGAGGCATTTGGGCGATTACGGCTGGCCCGATAGGATTTAGCACCGCTTGGCTGGCCTTTGATCCCCAAGGGATGAGTTTTGATGAATATTTCGATTTGCGAGACGGCATGGAATCGGTTGACAAATTCTGTGCATTTGCGCTTGGTCTGGCCCCGCGATCGACTCATCTCCCTTATTTTGATTTTTCGTATGTGGAGAGCAGTGGGCGTGGTCCATCCGTTTCTGCTGCCTGTCAACTAGCGGCCGGAGTCATCGGCGCAGAAGCCATTAAGATTTTGCTCAAGCGCGGAGCGGTGCGGGCAGCCCCCTGTTATCAGCAGTTTGATGTCTACCGCTATTTGTTGCGCAAAGGTCG
>JBGSJT010000734.1:0-7831 GCA_041741715.1 Pirellulaceae bacterium
CCAAAGGTTCCTTTCCCTCGTATTGACTGAGCCACACGGAAAGTTCGTCGCGCGTTGTAAAAGTAGGTCCAAGTTCCCTCACGATTCGTACCGCTAGCAACCTAGACTCCAATCCACATTCCAGCATGCGCGCAGCAGCAATACTCGGAACGCCGTACGTCAAGCAAATCGCAACGAATGTTCGATCGTCGTGCTGTTCCAAAACATCTAGCGTGTCATTGGCCAGAGCTTCGAGCACAGTTCGGACTGCCTCAATAGCCCACACAAGCCGGTACACTAAGGCATCCTGTACAAATGCAATGCCTTCGGAATCAGTTACGCGATGGAGAGTGGCTCCACCAATCCATGCCTCCAGAATTGCTTTCCATGTCGACTCGGCCCATCCACCTGGGATTGATGGGTGAAAAGGGTATATCTGAAACAAGACATCTGCTAATCCACAGCAAGCATCTGACAGTTGCTCGACTAGACCAAGACGAATCGCAAGAGTCGCAGCGTCCAGCAACGATTCAAGTTCTGATGCCTGTGCAACAATTTGGAGTCCGGATTCAGTTCCAATACTAGCTGAATAGAACCCCTTGCGCTCAAAGCTAGTCGTTCTATTCCAAATGTGCCTCGCTCGGCCCAGGAGCATCGCGCCTTGGCTTCGTTGCTCGGCGAAATCTCTAACAGCCAGCCTACGTTTCCACAGTGAGTGATTCAACGCCTCATCAAGTTTGGACGCGATCTGCGAGGCATCGCAACTCAAGTCCCCTATCAGAGCGAGTATGCCAGCATCCAGTTCCGCGAGAATGATCTTCATTTGCTCGGCATTTTCATCATCACCAATGGCGGTTCCATCAACACCAGACTGTTGGTTGAGTACATAGTCGTGCAGTGAATCGCCTTCGATGTTCAATTTCTGCGTCAGTCGCCACAAACAGACTCGAATGAGCAAGTAGAGGCCACTCTCTAATTCACGCTCATTTGCCTGCGACACAAGTTGGTGGAACTCCCTAAGGCGTTTCCAACGAGTTCCGCTATCGGATTCGTGCACAGGCAAAACGAATATGCCATCCAAATCGACATATGCTCGGCCAACTCGACCGATAACGTTTGCAAACTCTTTTGGCGGAAGTAGTTTTTGACTTCTCCAAAGCGAGGAGAATATCAGTACGCCGAACGACAGATCAACACCCTGCGCCAGAGTGGGAGACGCAATGGCGACGTTTAAGATACGACGACGCAGCAAGCTTTCGATCTCCGCAAGGAATGGTCGTGGAAGTTGCCCGTGATGGACCGCGACACCCACCTGGAGAGCTTGTAACGCCACATGGCCACTCCCAAGCCACTCTTCCCCAATCCTTACCGCCTTGGCGATCGCGTCCCGCCTGCTATCTGTCATTAGTGATGATGCATAACCTTGTCGTACCAAGGTCAAATATGCTTCCGCTGCGGGTTCAACAGATTTTCGCATCGGGCAGTAGAGCAAGACCGAGTGCCCGTCTTTGCAGAAACGTTGGATAGCTGCAACAACCAATTCTGGACGATCTTTGGGAAAAGCTTTTTTCCGACGCCCCTTTGCAGGTTGTTCTTCAATGAAACGCTGAATAAAAACGGTCTCACCATCAACACGATATTCAAGTCTCCCCCCAGACGCCTGCCAGACGAGCGTTGCCGGTCGCTGCCGCGTGGGCCTCCAATTTGACTGAATCGCATCACCCTCGTGGTCGGCTCGGATCCACTGCGTAAACGCATCGAATGCTTCGCCTTTCGTAAAAATTGCGGAAAGACAGACAATTCGCCTGTTGCCTACATCGGACCTACACAACAGTCTTTGGACTAGAACTTCATAACGAATCTCACGCTCACTCAGTCCAATCATGTGACCTTCGTCGAGGACAATCAAACCGACGTCATCGATAACCTCGGCGTCCTGGCGAATCGCAAAGTCAAGTTTCTCAGGTGTTGCGACAACGATGCTAGCTGACTTCATAGTATCGACATCGCTGGCCCCGATACCGCTGGCGCCGTAAACGCTCGTGACCGAGAAACCGAGTGGTTTGAAAGTCCTTCCGAGCGTCTGTTCGACTTGCGCTGATAATGCACGTAGAGGTGTGACATAAACAACTCTTCGCCCACTCGCGAGGCACTTTAGAATGCACAGTTCCGCGATCCTCGTTTTTCCACTACTCGTCGGCAACGCGACCACTAAGCTATCGGATTCATCGACAACTCGTTTGGCTGCGGATATTTGAGACGGCCATAGATCTATCTCCGCAACACTGCGCCGACAGAGGAGCTCGATAAAGTCTCCTCTCAGCCGGTTCCAATCGTCGTCGACACGTGGATCGACTGGGAGCAATTCATGCAAGCTTCTTCGCCAGAGATCATCGATCAGATGTCGCGTAAGCACAGCGATCCACCAAAGCGGAACATGCTTGAGATCACTTGCGGCTCGAATGCAGCGGTCGAGTAATGTAATTGCATCTAAAACAAATTGGGCTTCACCGGTCCGCAGAGCAAATTCGAAAGTCGCTACACCGCGATGAAAGACTCGGCAAATCGCGAGGTAGGCTGCACCGCTCGCGTCTAGAGTATCATCGTCAGACTCTAACGCGGCCGCGATTCCTCTGTCTGAGTGTTGTTCATTCTGTAGCCAATCAAAACAAAGCGATTGTAGGCTTTCCAATCGTCGCTGCATCAGGGCAACCAAAATAACTTCCACGTCTGCCAGGTTCAATCGCTCAGGATTCTCAGCGAGAAGAGAAAACGAACGCGCGCCATAATGTGCGAGATGGAACGCCGCAGCGGCAATCGTTAGGTGGAATCCTCGCTCATTTGCTTCCGCCCCCCGTCGAACGACAGCCTCGATACACTCGGCGGCAGTCAGGAAAGCGTTATCCAGCACATCCACATCTGGAATAGCATCAATCAACGAAAGGGCCCGCAGCCGCACGGCACAGCCCAACACTAAGTATCCGTGGTTCAGAAGATCGTTGGTCAGGCTCGGCGAGAATTTCGGGCTTTCATCTGGAAGCTCACCTGCATTCCAAATCATACCGCGTGCTAGTCCTCGAGCCAGCAGCTGTTCGCGAGTCCCCACGGAGCAAAGATCGCGGAGCTTCTCAGTCAGTTCCTCAGGCGATTCCATTACGTTCGCCCTTTCGCTGGCAAGCGTCGAAAATTGCCTTCACGAAATCACCATGCTTTGCTACACGACAACCGCATAGTCGCAGTTCAATACCCTTTCGGACTGGTTCGCAGTTCGACTCAAGGAAAGTCGTAGGGTCGTTGCCAGACAAAGTGAAAACAAGATGACAAACGTTAGCAGCACGAATCGAGTGTCTTTGAAGTGTCGTAATCGGTTCCGCCTCTGCGTCGCGGTCATGCTCGCGAAGGTAACACTCCAGGAACGCTAGCGTCTCTGGATTTGGCCGGCCCTTGTATTGTGCCAATCCGTCGCGAGCCTCAGTGAGCGTCGCAGTTGCCAGTTGAGCACGACTTTTAGCTTCGACCTTCATCACTTTCACGGTTGTGTTCTTAACGAAAAAGCCTAATACATCGTCGCCTCGCATTGCCAACTCGCGAGTATCCCGATGCCGAAGTCGTCGCACGGGCACCGAGTATTCGGTTTCTTGATCCAAAAACTCGGTGGCGAGGATTTCGCCCAGCATCCCTGACCTTGCGATTTTTCTCGTTGGAATTCGATTCTTCAGAACGTGAGCCGCCTCAGGAAATCCGCCTAGGCTCTCAATCACCTTTAGTCCCAAGACATGATCCGCGGCAACTTCGACGAGTGCGTCGAACACTTTTCCACGACCGTCGACACTTTCATTGAGAATATTAACTCCTGAGATCGTGGATGTCCGCTGCTCAAACCAAGGGAAGAACAATCTGTTGCTGCCTGACTTCACTATTACCTCGAATTCGATGTTCGGAGTTCTTACAACGAAAAACGCATTAGAAATTGTCATCGATTTCAATCCCTAATGACACCACGTAAACGCGAAAGCAGAACCGGTCAAAAGAAACCGCTCGCCGTAGACAAATGAGATGATGATGAATTCCAGCCCCGGACTCCATCGACTCAATAAAACTCTGCAGTTTGTATTTTGTGGAAATGCCGATCGACTTTGCCATCCACGATTACTGTGCGGCTGGAAATAGCTTGATATAACCGACGATGAAGCCGCAGTTAATGACAACGCAGAGCCAGAAACCGAATTGATAGGACAACTTGCGGGATTTGTGGTGAAAGTGTTGTTGAGCGATCCATGCACCGGGCCATCCACCGAGTAGTTCGAGAACATGAAGCGTTTGCTCTGGGATTCGGCGGCGATTTGATTTTGCAGCTTTTTTGTCCCACCCATATGCGATGAAAGTGATGGGACTGGCTATCAAATAAAACCAAATGATGGCTGCTGGCAATGTATGCTGTGCCGTCAGCCAGCAGACAAAGAGAATAAACGTGCTTGCGAGAATCATTCGAGCGTGAAGCCCAGTCCAAACTTCAGCGGATTCCCCCTCAAATAAAACCTCGGTCGCTTGGAGACGTCCGGTTTTATCCTTCTCTACCTGATACTGAACTCGGTCGTTCATCATCGGTCGACGCCGGCGGTTGGAGAATGATTTGGCATGCACAAAAACGTCGTTTCCCCCGCTGCTCGGAATAATGAATCCAAACCCTTTTTCGTCGTTCCAAGTCTTCAGTATTCCTTGCTCCATGAAACATGCCCTTTTGTTTGATTGCACTTCGAAACGAATTCGCCTCTAACCGCGGATCGAGAGTTGCTCAGCCTATTTCAGTTGGCTTGAAGTTGCAATCGTTCTTAGTCACAGGGCAGGCAATAGACGAGTCCGAGCTGGCGAGGAAGTGACTCGCCGGAAACGCTAGGTACATCCTGGGAAGGGTGACTGTTGGCTGAATGCTCACCGTGTCTTTGTTGGCAACCAATGCGTTTGACGTTCACACTAGTCGCGAAATAACCACGAGTAACCATGCGATGGCGAACGCTTCTATCACTTCAGGGTAGAGACACCCGAGTATCGCCAGAAACAGAAACTGTGGCAGCTGGACCATACGAGTCTCCAGCCTAAGTGTTGGTCACTTCAACCTGGCTATCAACATAGACTTTTAGTGGCACCCGACGTAAATTCAACACCGAGTAAGGAAGCGTCTGGTAAGCCTGACGCTGGCGGCGCTCGTTAACTCGTCGTAGGACGTTTAGGAGCTGGCGGCGGATGGGCGCGTAGCGTGCAAACTCAACCTTGGCGAATTCGGCGGTGAGATTCTCAACCGAACGATGAACGGCTATCGAATCAAAGTAGGACTTCAGTTCCGTGTAGGCCGTTGCACTGAGACGCACGTGGGCATGCCATTTGACGTTGCCGCAGCGTGGTAGAGCGACGCCGCTGCGACGGTAGGAGATCGAATAGCTTCCGATCCGGATCGGCACACGTCGACAATCCTTGATCTGCTCACCCTCGCCCCCTTTGGATGATGGACAGCGGAGCTGGTGATGCCCTTCAGTCAGCAGAAGAATGAACCACCGGTCGTGCCGTATGTACTGGGCGTTGGCCAATCCTTGCCTGCGACGGTTGGTCCGCTGCCACTCGGTCAGGTCGATTCCGTACTTGGCGATCAACTTTCGATCGACGGACTCGGGAGTCTTATTCTTGGGGATACTCCCAGTGACGTACCAGTAGTATCCATGACGCAGATAGCTGGCAGCGATTAACTGCACGGCCGCTTCGATGGATGTTGTTTCACTGCGATATTGTTTACTCTGCGATTTCATGTTCCTCCTAATGCTGTGCGGAATACTTCCGCGGTTTATCCGTTCCTAATGCTCTACAGGCTGGACGCCTATCCCACTGAAAAAAAGTGGACGTTGAATTGAAGGCTCAACGTCCAAAGCCGACCTTTGAAACAACCTCGATTGCGACTGGATTCACTCACGCGTCAAACTCTAATTTGGGAAAGTCGTTACAACTGGCTTTCTACCAAACCGCATTCGACGCGATCAGAATCAATCGTCACTTATCGAAGTCGGGGCTTTGAAATCGCTGACTCACTGCATTCCACAGTGTACCCATGCAATTCATAGCACCCGAGCTTAAAACCTTTCGTCGGTCACCACGGCGTTTTCAAGACGCAACTCGGGTGTCCGCCGTCAGTGTGCTGTTTCAGGCGATTGCTATTCCCATAACATCCACCTCAAACCGTCACTGCTACCAACCAAGGAAAGAAAGCGCGCCGCCCCGAAGAGCGGCGCACCTCTTTGCATCAAAACGATGGGAGTCATTCACTAAAGATGCTCCTCAGTCCTTTCGTCGTCACTACCCAAGGCATCACCCCCTATTGCTAGAGGACTTGAGTCATGGTGAACGGGTCACGACGGCCAGCCGTGCAGATCGCGCGTGCGAACACGCGGACCTGTCTTGTCCTTCGACAAGACCACCGCCTCCCTTCCGGGGGCTATCTACTTAGACCACTCTCCCTCTCTACGGCGTTTGAATCACGAAGTTGACAATACTTCGCACCGGAACGCTACTTCCGGCAGCCGCAGAGACTCCGGCGTTAGCCAACAAACTTCACCCTATGGGTCACGTCGCTAGAGGATGTTACTCCTCGGTCCACTCTGGTATGTGCGGCCTTCCGGCACGCCATAGTTTCCGATCGCCAATTGGGATGGCAATCGATTTCCCCCTGAGAACGCAGAAGGTCGGGGTACCCATTGGTCAGCATCATGCCGACCGACCAGAGCAGCGATGTTACAGTTTGGCACCGTCTCCCATAAGATTCACTAGCAAGCCCTACCTTACCTATTTGGTTGGGCCTTTCATGGTTGAGCTATTCACGGTCGGTGTTTTAGTCCGATCCCCGAGCGAGTCTCGCCCGGTGTGACCTGTCGCCAGGTTCACAGCTCCCCACGCCAGCACGGTTAAAGGAACTCTGGTTTGCGCCAAAGCCCACGCCTCTTGTCGAGACTCAGTCCCCGTGACGGGATTTGGCAACCTGCCTCACCCGCTTTGTTCGTTGGCGGCTTGGATGACATCGCAAAATGTCGATCCAAGTATTTCCGCCTCGCCCGTATTCATATTGTTGTTGTAAAGATCAAAGATGTGAGCCGACTGCGCTCGCCGCGGTTTCTATTCCTCGGCTTGCGTGCCGAAGCTGGAACCATCGCCGTGTCGGTCACCAAGGTTATAGGATAGAACGCAGGTATTACTCTTGTACGTTGGCACCTCTCGCATACAGCGCGAGCGAGTGCCGACAAGGATTACTCCAACGAGCCTCCTTTGAACTGGGCGAGCACCTCTCGATGCAACCCAGCTCGAAGAGCGACAGCCAGCGGCAAGTAGCGAACTTGCTTGGTCCATAAAACTGGATACCCCTTAGCCAAGCTGATGAGGCCTGGTTTACCGAGGTCTGTCCCTCCCATCGTTTTGACACTAGCGCGTCGCCGTTGACCGGAAACCGTATTGGTAACCGGGATTAAGGCGACGACGTTTGCTTCAAACATAACGACCAGCGATTTCTCGCCTGGCCGTTAGAACTACCACAACTCGCTTTAGAATCCAAATTAGGGCACGCCGGGCAGATCCTGCAACGATTCAAGTTCAGTTTCGGCGCTGACGCGTCCGATGCTCACGGACGCTTCGGAAGTCCGCGATACGCTGCAACGTACACTGACACCGGTGCGCGCAGCGAAGTGGCCGAAACTCGCTTCCTTGTGCCCACTTCGGGCGGCTGAGGTGTTGAAGTTTCAGCAGGATGCGCCACCCTTTTGCTTTTCTTCAAGAACACAACTTTCGACAATACCTCTGATTCCAGAGCCGGGCAAAC
>JBGSJT010000735.1:0-2397 GCA_041741715.1 Pirellulaceae bacterium
GTCGGAGTGCGCGCAAGCCGCCATCGCAGCCACAAGTCAGTCGCTATTCCAATTTGGGAGTTTGTCATGTTAGGATGGGCCTTAACTTTTCTGGTCATCGCGTTAATCGCTGGAGTACTCGGATTTGGAGTCGTTGCCGGTACCGCCGCTACGATTGCGAAGATACTGTTCTTCGTATTCCTAGTGTTGTTCGTTATTGGCTTACTGATGGGCCGACGTGGATCGGTCGTTTAGTCAAGTGGCACGGCTGATTTCTTCGGATTCGCGTTTTGGCACAAAGTGTGAACGACTAGATGGTATCCTGAGCGACGATCGACCAAAGACAGCGAATATGTGATTGGACGATCGGAGCTCTGGAGAATCCTTACCCAGGGATAGAATCCTTCCCCAGGGATAGAATCCTTCCCCAGGGATAACGATGAATAGCCATGGCCGACAAGCTCCTGTATCAAGTCGGGAGTCGGAGTGCGCGCAAGCCGCCATCGCAGCCACACGCAGTTGTGAACCCGATGCGTTCATCGTCAACCAGAGTGGTGAGCAGCGCTTCTAACCTACAGCGCTTCTAGCCTACTACTACAAAGGTTGAGCACCTCATGACGGTAGATGTCTGTGAGAAATGCTCTTACCGCGAAGAACGATTCGATGCCCACCGAAGAGCTAAACGATTCAGCGGCGGATGGAAAAAGAGTTGATTGCGGCGACCCGTCCTTTCACCGACGAATCGCGTTTGAAGCGCTGGTGCTGCCTGGGCTTCACGCGCACAATGCTCGTTGGTGCGCTCGTACTCGCAGCGACACTTTTCTGGTGGCCCCTTCGGCTCCGTGGCCTCGATCGTGGGCGGATTGATATTGGTGCGAGCGTTTAGGATCTACCACGACTATCTGCACGGCTCGCTGCTACACTGACGAAGACCGTGACCTGACCCGCCAAGTGTCGCTCCCGCAACTCTCGCCATTTGAGTTTGGAGATCTGCGAAACTAAGAAGCCACCGGCATAGAGCGTAAGCGAAATTATTCGATAACGTGGTTGAGATCCGAGATTGTCGCCTTTCGCCCAGCGAAAGTAGCGTTTTTGCACTCTCTCACGATGCAAAACCCGAAAAAATTTGCTGACAACGTCAGCTACTTCATCGTCCGACCAAAATCGAAAGTGAGTTAGCCCGGCCGTAAGCGAACCGATTTTCGATTGGCGGCGATCCACGTTTTACCGACCACATCCTTTAACGATAGCGGTATCGGCTTGTATAGCTTCTATAGGGGCTTTCGTAGTAACGGGGTAAGAACAAAGCACGATTGTATCGGCTGTAATACGGGTAAGAAAATCCGGAGTATCCGTTGGGATTTATCGTTCCGTAAGGAGTCCAGTATCCGTTGCCAGAATTGGGATTTACCGTTCCGTATGGTGTCCTGTACCCGTTACCGTAATTTGGACCTATCGTCCCATAGGTAGTCCTGTACCCGCTCCCGTAACCCGAGAAATATTGGGCATGTGCGTTCTGAGTAACTAGCAGGAACGATGTTCCTACCAGTATGGCCAACACCAATTTTCGTAGCATAACTTACTCCTTGGTTCTTCAGTCACTTTGATGATTGTACGCAACTCGCACGCGTCTGCGCGACACAACATACGTCGCTCTTAGGCTGTTACGATGCATGCGAGTATCCATTTCAATTTCCGCAATAGTTTCTCAGCCGCAGGTTGAGTAACACATTGAAGGGGATGCTCAAGCAAACTTGCTGAAGTATGAGGAGAGCAAATACCTTGCCGCTAATTCAACTTTGGCACAACAAAGCGCAAAAACTCGCTTCGAGCCTAGCCGAAAAGGGGTTTCCCTAAATCCGTATGCTTTTAACTTGGTCCGTTTCAGTGTGATGCTGAATCGTCATTCATGGTTCCTACTTAAAATCGAATATCGGGGCGAAGCGTGAGTCCGTATTTTGGTGCCGTTTCCATCAGTCGCTTCTTTTCGGCATCGTCGACCGACGGAGGAGATTGGCCTGCCATCGCCGGCCGTCCAACTTCCTTGATGAAGCGGTCGAATCCGGCAGGCGCAAGAACAGCCAACATCTGCGCGTTTGCGGGCTGTCGATTCTTGAAACAGTGCGGAATATGCTCGGGCAAAACGGCGACGTCCCCGACGCCGCCGGTGAGAATCGCCCCGTCAGCAAAAAGCTCCACTTCACCATCGAGCATCACGAATGCCTCGAAGTCGCGGCCGTGGATGTGAGGCACAGGCCCACCGCCCTCGGGAATATCAAAGTGAACCACCGCAATCTTGCCACCCGTTTGTTCACCCGTGAGCAGTATCGTGTATGTGTCCCCGGCCAACCAATATGCTTGGCTTTCGCTACCGCGTGCAATCACAGCGTCCGATTCGCTGACCGACTCAAAACCGAT
>JBGSJT010000736.1:0-1683 GCA_041741715.1 Pirellulaceae bacterium
CAACAGCATCGAGCGCCAGTCGAGTCCAGCGGCTTTCAGCTCAGCAGCTCGCACATACTGGCGCATAGATGGGTTAGCGACCAGCGACAAGTGCCGCCCGAACCATTCATAGATTTCCTCGTCAGTAAACCAGTTCAGAACTTGCCGATGAACTTCGCTTGCCGACGGCTCGAATCGAATCACATGGCCACGATCCTGAACTGCGGCAACATTTCGATCGAGCGTTTTCCACTCGTTCGCAATGATGACAACTCGGCTGCGGGTCTCGAACATCCGGGGAATGCCCTGTTTATCGAGCGCAGTCGAGGCCGTCTGCCAGGACACTCGTTTTACGGAATCAGTCTGGCACAGCGTCTTCAATAGTCGTACTGCATTGCGATCTGCGTAGAGGCTGTCGACATCATCCAACACCATGACTCGATCGCGATGGTTCCATGCCGCCGCGTAGACACCAAACGCGGTCGCGTTACCTTCAATCCAACACGCGTCCGACATTACGCTTCGCACCGTTTGGCTTTTGGCCAACCCAGGCTCACCGAGTACGATTAATAGGTTGAGGTGGCCGGCTGCAAAGGCTTGAACGAAACGGGTCAACTGCTCGTAGGCGTTGACGACAAATCCAGGCTGACCGGCTTTTTGAGACATTCTTTTCATGGGCAAGAAGCATCGGACGCGACAACAACTCCAGGATTCGGAATCGTACCGTCGACCCGTAAATAGGCGTCGAGGCTACCACCCTGAGAGCAACCAGTCCAACGAAAATCAGAAGGTTAGACCTAGTGGCAGGTGACTAATCGCCACTTAACGGGCGAACCCAGAAGTACCCTTGATCTCCTCCAAATTCCATCATCCGCAGCAGCGGCAATCCGACCAATCCGGCAAACGAAGTGCTGCTTCTCTGCACGACATGCAGAATGGAGTCGTTGGCATAGCTAATTGTCTTGAATTCTCTTCCGAACTCGGGCACAGACAAACTGAGCCAGCCCGCGTCCATTGCCCCAAAGTTTGAATCAAGGCCAGCAGATGATCGCCATCGCATCGCTGCCATGAACTCGGATCCGACGATCAATGGACATGGGTTACCCGTGTCGACCAAGAATTCACAATGTGTTGAATCACCGGATGGTGAAAAGACGTTCAGGCTAACCCAGGCACGCGAGGGCTCGCCTTTATAGATGTTTCGTTGTTCCACTATCGACTTTACAGCAGAATGAAAACTTTCTCGGGATAAGATTCGGCCACTTGGATGACAAACACGTCGGGGCGGTCGCGCCCTTGCTCGGCGAGTTTAGCAGACAATTCGTCGAACGAAGATGCATCGGCAATCAACTCACCGTCATCGAAGGCAACATAGGACCCGATGGCGTAGTTTCGGTGAAGTTGATCCTTGCAAGCCTCGAAGGCCGCTTGGTTTTTTTGGTTCTGAGAAGGCATTAGAGAAACTTCCTGAACGGCATTCTAAACGGACACTCCTATTTTACTGCATGGTGGATAGCCCTGGAACCGAGAATCGGACGCTTTCAGCGCAACCGCCGTCAAAACGGCCAGAGAAAATCGCGGGCTGGTGAAAAAAGCTGATCGCAAGGCGTGACATTACCTGACGGACATGATAGGGAATCGGAGTCATCGACAAAGTTGTTCCTTATCCAAGCCCAATATCAGTAGCAGCGAAAGCCGCCTCTC
>JBGSJT010000737.1:0-3566 GCA_041741715.1 Pirellulaceae bacterium
ACTCAACGAGTGTAAACGCGGTAATGCGTCCACGATTTCCACGCGACATTTTTGATACTCCACAAATACAAGAAACCTGAAACAACCAGCCACTCTGCCGTCGGCAGAGCTGAAGCATGCGGGAGATTGTAGAAATGGCAAACGCCGAATCGTTAAGGATTCGGGTAGTTCGCGTTTAGGAATGATGAAGAATGAAAACTGTGGACGGTCGCGACCGACGCGTGCGATAGCTGGCATCAGCTGCCCTTAACTCAAGTTTAATGGCTCGCTGATCACCCCAGTCGACATGACGAATGTGCAAGTCTACATCCAGTAGGATTACAAATTTGCTAACTTGCCCGTGCTGGCATATAGCATGATCTGCAACCGCACTGTAGGTAGTGTCCCGTCCATATCGTGTCCCCTCCATATCTTTCCGTTATTGACCCAGGCTCACGAACTTGCTTGGTCGGCGCAGGCCCGAGCTGCGGCCATCGATCGGCTCGCGCGTTTCAGCATCGTAGTTAAATCCGGGACAATTAGCGACGGCTTTGCAACTGGACGAGCTTGGGGGCCCTGCGGTTAACTAGCGCTTCGTCCAGGTTAAAAAGTGGGGTTGGCAGCGCTCAGAGTAGAACGATTGTCTTAATCGTTTCTCAAGCGATTGGGAAAATCGCTCCACTCTCCCAACCCCAAAATTAAAGTTAGACAAAGCACTAGAGCGATTTTGATCCGCGATGTACTCGAATCGACCATCAGTTTCTCACTGCTACCCTGTGCCGACTCGCGATAGTTGGCTTGTCCTCAATCGAACGTTGATATTGCTTGAAGACTGGCGAGGGAAATCGATTGAATGAGTGCATCCTCTGCTGCTTGGCCTGTAATTTGCTTCTACCGCTGTGAAGGTATCGTGATCAGCTGCCGGACATGTCGGGCCGGCAGTGCATGATGGCTCACAACAGCAGGAGACAATAATGAAATTGGCGAAACTATTTTTGAGTCTGGGCGGTGCATCGCTCATGACAATATCGACGGCTACGGCTTTTGCCCAAACGGAAAGAGCTCTTGAGCGCCGTGTAGATCGAAACCAACGACAATTGCAACGACAAGCCAACCGGACTGATTATTACACAGCCCAGACATGGGAACTGATCGATCCCTGGGTTCAACAACATGGAGTCGCTCCGCTTGCTCGTGCCGCGAACGCGGTCTCGGCGGTGGGGAACGCGGTGGGACAAAGCGTTGATGCGGCTACCGCATTGGGAGACGGTCAGTATGGTTATAGTGACAAGTCCCCTCAGCAAGCCTGGTTCTACGACTACTACACTTACGCTCCAACGAGATATACTCCGCAAGGTGAAGACCGGTACTCTAGCGCGGTACGTTACTTCGACAACGATGGAGACGGCGTCTACGAGTCACAATCGTTTTACCGAGATAGCGACTCAGATGGAAACTACGACGAATTTGATCGACTTGATTTTTACTCGCAGGCCAATGTTGGAACACAGCCTGGGGAGCGCCAAGAGGCTAGGACAGCCACCGCCACGCACAGCCGTGAAGATGATTCGCTGTTCCAAGGCCCAAGGGACGCGCGGCGGCACAAAGTGAGCGGCGAAATTGTGCTCACCAAAATTTCCCAGGTGAATCGTCAAGAAAACTTAGTGGTGGGACTCAAACATGGCGAGGGCCAAACCTTGGCACTCGATCTCGGTCCCGCACAGGATCTACAGGGCAAGCACGTTGAGGTCGGAGCGAAGATCGAGGCTATCGGCTCAATGCAGACCGTCGGTGAAAAAGAACTGTTGGTAGTCGACTCGGTTCGCATTGGGGAAGGTAAGGAGCTCCGCATTGAACGAGGGCTTGGACAAGCCAACTCTGGCGAGATCGTCGACATCAAAAAGATGCAAATTGGCTCAGGAGAAAATTATCTGGCGGTTGTGACTATCGATGGTGAACCTCAGTTGGTCGACTTAGGCCCGATCACAGCCTACAAAGCCAGCTTGAAGCCCTCGACTAAGATCATGGTGCAAGGCATTCCCGTTCGCTCTGGCAATCATCGCGTTATCATGGCAGAGCAGGTAAAGCTGGGAGACCAAGTCATTGAGGTCAAGCGAGCCCAAAGTTTCTAAGCCGATGAGGATACTCAGCCCATGACGTCGCAGCCCAGCTGCGACGTACGCTTTATCGGCTTCAACAACGGTAGGGAGTCGTTTCCAGCGACAGATTGATTAGCGGCATCAATGAATTAGGGACGACCGGCCGCTGTTTTCTTGGCCCCCTTCCGTTCTTGTTTCGGCTCAACAGATTGGCGAGTGCGCTGAGTGATTTCGGGAACGTCTTCGGGAACGGCATAGAGTTTCCGCAGACGGTCGAGTTCTGTCTCCATCCTCTGTCGGATGTCTGCGTACTCAGGATTGTGAGCTTGGCTCCTGAGTTCGTGGGGATCCTTACGAAGGTCGAAGAGTTCCCAGGTATCGATCTCGCCACCGTCGTGGTTGGGGCCGTAGTAGTGAATGAGTTTGTGTGTTCCGTCTGTAACGCCGTAATGGCGATTGACTGAATGCGCGCCTGGAAATTCGTAGTAGTGATAGTAGAAGGAAGTGCGCCAGTCTTTCGGCGTGTTCCCTTTGAAAAGAGGTACCAGGCTGGCCCCTTGCATATCGGCGGGAACATCGATTCCCGCTATGTCGAGGAACGTTTCAGCAAAGTCGAGATTGGAAGTAATATCGGTCTCATTGACGCTCCCTGGCTTGATGACACCTGGCCAGCGCGCAAGCAGCGGTGTGACGAGCGACTCTTCGTACATCCATCGTTTATCGAACCAACCATGCTCGCCCAGATACCAGCCTTGATCCGAGGAATACATGACGACTGTGTTCTCGGCCAAGCCGTTGGCTGCGAGGTAGTCGAGCAAGCGTCCGATTTCGTCATCGACCGACTTGACACAACGCAAGTAGTCTTTGGCGTAACGCTGGTACTTCCATTGAATGATTTCTTTCTCCGTCATCGAATCGCGTTTTGCCAGATAGGCTTCGTTTTTAGGAGCATAAGCGGCATTCCAAGCTGCGAGCTGCTCAGGGGTCAGCCCTCTGGGGACAGTTAATTTGAGGTCGTTATCGTTCATGTGAGTGGCGATCGTCATCGCCTGATTATGGGCTGGCGATTCGCGACCAGAGTAGTCATCAAATAGTGTCTCAGGTTCGGCAATTTCGACATCATCGAGCCAGTTGAGATATTTCGGAGCGGGCATCCAATTGCGATGGGGAGCCTTGTGCTGGAACATGAGCATGAAGGGCTTGTCTTTGTCACGACTTTTCTCAAGCCAATGGATCGCCTTGTCTCCAATGATCTCGGTGGTATAGCCGGTATGTTCCCGCGTAACCGGTTGGCCCTGTTCGTCGGCGGTGAGCATCGGCGGATTGTAGTAGGGGCCTTGCCCTTTGAGCACATCGTAGTAATCGTAGCCCTGCGGCGTCGATTCGAGATGCCACTTGCCGATAACCGCCGTCTGGTAGCCCGCCTGCTGTAGAAGTTTTGGAAACGTTTGCTGGTTGCCGTTGAAGGTATTGCCATTGCGGATGAAG
>JBGSJT010000738.1:0-5033 GCA_041741715.1 Pirellulaceae bacterium
TATCAAAGCGAATCAACCTGTCGGTCCGTGAGCGTGCTAATTGCGATCTGCTCGCCCGTGCTTCATCGTTGAGATGAATTGCGAGGGCGACGAACGCTTCCTCCGGACTGATCAAATTTTTGATCCTCCGGCTTAACTTTAGCTGTCCCCTGTGGAACAACTCTCCTATCTCCTCCATGTTTTTCATAACGCACTCCGTTACCTACATTGGCTCGACTTGCAGTCGATGCCTGTTCTACTACTTCCTCTTCAGGCATATCACCCACGATGTGCTCGCATAACCACGAGTGCGTCATGTCGATTGCCTTGCTAAGGATGGGCAGGTCCTCCCGCCGAAACGATTGGGTATCGCGCCACTCGTCACCGTCCTTGTAGAGACGGCTTACGCTAACGCGGAACCAAGCTTGTTCGTCGGGTGAGCCATTGGCCCAGATGGTGGCTCGTATTTTTCCGAGCCGGATTTCGTGGTACGGTTTATTTGCCATATTCCTCCTTCTGTTTCGTTTTTCTCTTCGAACGCATGGGGACCATCCCCATACACCCAGGCGCTGGCTGCAATCGTACCAACCAGCGCAGTAAAACCTCCTTTGCGTTCACAACCTTTACTTGACCGCCACAGTTTTTTGTATCTGCGGTGGCTTATTGATGACTTGCATAGCTGCGTCTATGACCAAAGCCAAACACTTGAAGTCATGTTCGTTGAACAGCTTGCTGGCGTGCCACGCGTCGGCGTAGTACTTCCAGCAATTGACTTCAAAGTCGCGCCGCAGTGCTCCGAATGGTTTACTCTCGAAGAGTCGCACCTCGGAATTCCCAACACAAAAGCGTTGAGAAGGCTGCGGTAGCGGATGCTCCAAACAGGGTCGCCCACATGCTCGGCAAGCTGATTCTCTCGGAGGTTGAGAGAACAGCCTGAATGATCCGCTTGGTTTGTTTTTGGTTACGCGGTTTGCTTTACCCATCGTTTCTTGCTCCTAGCTATTCGGTGGACGTCCGTGCGATCCATTCCACCTACGGTTGTCGAACATCATCCAATCACAAAAATTAGCCCGTTGTTTTTACGACTCTTGGGCAGGGAGAGTGAAAGGTGGATCGTTGGTAGTTGCGCATGGCCTCAGCTTGTTTTATCGGAACGCTTACGCATAAGCGGAATCAATCCTGGCACCAAAACCGGGTGTATCAATAAAGGACGAAGATCGCGATAGTTCGAAAACTTGTTCAGCACTGCGTGCATCCGCGCTGGACTAGCCGCCACCCACGCAAAATGAAACTCCCCTTGCTGGTAGCTTTGGCGAATGGTGGGTCTCGCTAAAACGGCGAGAACGGTTCGGCGGATCGACTGCGCAGCATGTTGAGGAGTGGACGCAAACGAAACGTCGACTCGCACCATTCCCCAGCGCTGAGGGAGATCTGCTTCGTAGTAGATGCCCCACGGAAGTCCGGTTGCGTCCGCCCCAAATTTCTGCTGCACCTCGTCCTTAGTCGCCACTACGCGAAGTGCCTTTCCTGTGGTAGCAAATAGCAATTGAGCTAGCGCCCGGTAGGTGGCGTGCGAGCTTAACATCCCCGATTGCTCGGGCGGCACTCCTAAAAGCAGTGCCCCCGCAGAACTGAGCGCAAAGTAGTGATTGCTTCCTACTAGATGGTGGCGTTGCAATAATCCAGTTTGAGTCAATCGGCGTATGATTCTCGCCTTGCGCTCATGGTCTAAACCACATAGATCGAACGCGCCACGCCAACCGCTACGCGTCGTTAACCGGTAGCGAGCCACGTGTTGTAATACGCGCCGCTCATTACAACTCAACTCTGCTAAAGTCTCAATTTCTCTTACCCGGCGGTTGGGCATCGGCTTCGACTCACCATGTTTCATAGCGCACTCCTTGCTCGTCCAACTGTCGTATTGCGTCCTGAATATCATCGGCATGCATTGGTGGAAGCGCGATGAGAATCAACGGATGAGCCACACCATCACGGATGGATACCATAGCCGGCGTGAGGCGCGATGTAGAATTGAGGGCTTGTTGAATTCGCCACCAGTTTTTTCGCTCTGGCGAGAATGGTCGGTAACGCTCGAGATACACATTGACCAATCGCAGCGCAGCTGTAAGGCAATCCAGCGAGGGCGATTTTGCGTAAGCTTGGCCATAGAAGGCAGCTCCGGCTGGAGAGAGCTGGTAGACAGCCACTTCCCGGAGTTTCGAGCTCAACGTGCGCGCAAGACAAAAGGAAATTGCCGAGCACGTAGATGCGTCCGGCGCAAATAGTCCGGAACGCCACAATGGTGCTGGGTATGGCAGTTCGGTGTCCACATAGCGATGCTGCTTCTCAATGAATCCATGGTCGAGTAGCGACAGCAGAGAGTGTTGAGCACGCGAGCTACGGAAGCCAGACTGCTCCAGCAGCTTTACGGCTTGATGATGCGCAAGCCAGGGATGCCGGTGAGCAAGTTGCTCCAGCAGGTAGTTGCAGCATTTGGAGGTTGTTAGTGCAGAGTTCATGGCAGCCGATGGATAACGCGATTTGAATAGTTGAAAATTACATAAGTAAATGGAGGGCTAACTTGAAAAACCATCTGGATTCCACTCGCTAAGTTCAATTCCCTCGCTGGGCAACTCATGCCGAGGTGGGACAGTAAACTGTTGTTTGGCTACTTTCGAAGCACTCGCTGATTCAGGTTTCACCTCGCGACTTGGGATTAGTCCACCCCCTACGGTCGGCCACTCGAATTTCTCGCGATCGTCGAATTCTGAACGAGGGATATGAAAGTTCGTACGAGCGATTAATGGAAGTCCTCGGTACGCGGCATATCCGTTACGGGCACCAGTGATGCGAAGTATGCTCAAGTCTTCACGGTCGGAAACAAACAGCGCACCTTTGACGTCGATTCGCGGCTTCTCCACAATGCGACTGGTTTGAGAATAGGAGATGCCGTTTCCGTTACTATTGACCGAGCTGGAGGTATCGATGACTTCCCGGACACCCGAGAGCATTTGAAGATATTGCAGGTCTTTACGGCTTGAGATCGAAAACCACTGACGTATGTGACAATTGGTTTCAACGACGTTCATCAGCCCGCTCCCGTGGGAACCCAAGTCCTCGATGCTTTGATTCGCAAGAATAATGCTGACGTCCATGCTTCGTGCGAGCTGAAAAAGTGAATTGAGGTTCTCGCTCGCCATCCGCTGAAATTCGTCAATAACAAGGTAAACCTGTTTACGTTTTTTTACTGATTCGGCGGCGGTCAATAAGAAATACGCTGCCAGCCGCGCCACCGCACCGGATGCCCCTGGGGCAATAGTGGTGGGCAGCTGAAAATAGACCAACTGCGGGACCTTAAAGCACTCCTCTAAGTCGATCGTCTGGATTTCGGACGGTTCTCGGCCCAAGGAATCAGTCACCACATTAAGAGCTTCAATCGAAGCCAGTCTTCCAAGGATGTCGAAAGCGTGCAGACCTGATCGCCGTGCATCGGCGGGTAACTCATTGTTCTGCTTGCCTGTCATGAAGCGATCAATATCAGTGAACAGCGTGGCAATTTTTCGGGCGTCTTGGCTGACACGGTCAGCCCAGCCAACAATACATGAATTCACTGCGCTGAATACAGCGCGACCATAGTCGTTGCCATAATGCAGCCCGCAAGCGCCGCACAAGGTGTCAGTGCGTTGGATAGGTGTCAGACGATTCCATGTCTTAGTAGCGATTGGATTGAAAACAGCCGTCGCCTGATTATTTTTTAGGGTAAAATGCTTAATTGGTAAAAGGTTGTTGGTGCGCTCTTTCAGGTGGTTTCGGGCAGCCTCCATACTGGCAAGAGTCTCCAGCTTGTCACCCTTCAGGTCGAGCACGATTACGGTGGAGTCGCCAAAAGACACCAACTGCTCAATCAGTGGATTTAAACCCATCGATGTCTTGCCTCCCCCCGTATCTCCCAAGAAATGAACATGTTCACGCAGTAGACCGCGATCGACCAGTATGGGACTACCGTCGGCGGCAACGGTGCCAAGGTAGATCGAGTTCCGCTCCAATTCATTGGGCGATTGGCGCAGGTGATCTATGAAGTTTTGCCATTGGGCTGAGGAGACCCCACCAGAGATCTTGGTGTAAAGTGAGATTGACAAATACAACCAACAGCTGATCAGGGCGAGCAGGCCAACGAAGAAATTCAACACCAGGAACACCACAAATGACTGGATCAGCGACGTCCAAAATGCGCTATCGTGATAACTGCTGGGAAGTGTCTTAAAAGCTTCCATCGCAACTGCGAAAGCGCTGGCTGTTAGGAACAAGAAGATGGGAATTAACCGTAGAGGTTCGGACGGTAGGGGGGACCGCCACAGTCCCGGAATTCGTCCAGTGGAATGAGGATAGGCGAGAAAGTGATAAACGGAAAAACTCACGATCTTCCAGGAATGAACTTTCTTTTTGAGTCCCAGCAGCAGTGTCCGGAAAAAGAAAGCGAGGACTATCGCAACAACGCCATAGGCGGGGAAGGTGAAGAACGGAGCGTGTCCGACGGCAAGGGCAAACAGCGCGGGGAACAGCAGCACCCGTAGCGCTGGACGTGAGGGCGATTCGGACGGTGCGCTATAAAATATGCCTCCATGGAGACCAATTTGAGACCAATGTTCGAAAAACCAAATGCAATTGACGAATAGTAGCAATCCGTAAGACAACCACGCCAGTCGTTCATCACAACTAGTTTGCAGTAAAGAACTAAATAATAGCGCCGCACATAGAGTGGATTCGATGTTGCGCTTTAGGGATATTGGTAGCTTGCTTGATCGGGACATCGCCATGGCGACGGTGAGTGGTGCGCCGATGACGAAGACTATCGCTGCAACGGCCGGCGGAATGCAGCCAGCAATTTGATGGTATACGGTGAATGCTGCTAACCCACCGATCAGTACCGTCCACATATAGAAAACCGCAATAGACTGTTTAGGCGGCATACCTTGCGAGAGGTTGGCCAGCAGGGTGAACGTGGTCGCCTGTGACGGAACCCGTGTTGTGTCCAACGGGTTGTCAAAAACGGG
>JBGSJT010000739.1:0-7586 GCA_041741715.1 Pirellulaceae bacterium
GAAGATCGTCAAACCGACAATCTATCTCTTTCCGGGCAGGACCGACGATGTGCCACTCTCCGGAGCGACCATCCAGCGGACGTGCAAGATGGCCACCGCACAGGCTCATATCAAGAAGATCGTGACTCCTCATACTTTGAGGAAGGTGTACTCATACTACCGTAGCTCCTTGAGAATAGTTAATTGAAAAGGTAATTCAGGCTGATTTGGATTGGCCGTTTGCAGTTGGCGGCCGTTCTGGACAGCAGTTGTAGCCGTTAATACGGCGGCAAGTTCGAGCGACTTGCGGTCGATGATCCAAGGGGTTGAAGGAACGATTTGCGTTGCTGGAAGAATCTTTTCGTGGACCAATCGACGGACCACCGTATGGCTGACACCTAGCTCACTTGCAGCGCGCTCGATCGTTACCCAGGCAGCTTGCTTTCGGTAGTTTGTCAGGCGGTGGTGATATCGCGCGTTGTGAACGCTATGCAGTCGCCACGTCTTGCCGCCGCCGGTTTTGAAGCCGAGTCGATTGAGTGTGGCAGCAATCGATTGATCGCTGCAGACCTTCGATAGCTCTTCGATCAGCTCCAGCGCCGTCACACTCGTTTCGTTGTACTTCTTACCCGGCTTATTGCGAGTGACGGACAACTCAGTGTGAATCCCGCCTTTCCAGTGAAGCACTAATAAGTGTCTCGTATGGTCCGTGTCATCACCGATCATGATCTCCTCGAGCACGGTCCGTAGAATCTGCTTTTTCAGTTCGGCGCTGGCAGAATCATGATTCCATAGCAACGGCAAGTCTTGGCCAAGTTTCAGGAGATCAAGTCGCTGAGGCTCGCTCAGCTCGTGGCGTTCGTGAGACAGAGCATCCAGTTGTTGTTCGATCGCTGTGACGCGCTCCAACGATGCGTTCCAGCGCGACTCCAACTCGCCAGCCACCAAGCGATTCGCCGGATCGACTTGATCATATTGTCGACGCGCACGATCCACTTCGTAACGAGCTTTCTCTAACGATAGTTCCAAGTGGTGCGTGCGCTCATCGTGCTGCTGGTCAAACTTCTGCAGCGCCGCGATCGCCGCTTCGATGCCGGCGGGTTGAATCACTTCGAGCAACGCTTCGCTCACTGCGCGGTCCACTCCTACGCCACCTAGCGATTGGCACGAAGCACTGCCGCGTGACTGGCGGCCACCATGACACAGGTAACGTGGCTGGGTCTTGTTCTTGCCGTAGCCGACGAACAACTTCCGCCCGCAGTGGCTGCAACGTAGCAGGCCACCAAGCAACGCGGTCCCCCTCTTCACGACAGAGGCGGCAGTCGGTTCGCGGTGACTCGCATTGGCTTCTAACATCGACAGGTTCTCCTGAAACTCCTGCCACGTAATATAGCCGACGTGGTTGTCGAGCAAGAGGACTTTCCACTTTGCTTGTGGTCTGCGATGACGAGTGTTGCTCTTACGAGCACGTCCGTCTTCTACTGTGACCTTTGCTTCGGTACGACCGTAGGCCAATGCACCAGCGTAACAAGGGTTCTTCAGTATTTGTCGAATGCGTGAATCGCTCGGCAATCGCCACAGGACTTCGCGGCTCTTGGTGCCATGCACGGCTTCGGGCAAAGGCACCTTGTTGTCGCGAAACCACAACGTCGTCTGCCGCGCTGAGCCCAACTCGCGGAACTTGATGAATACGCTTGCGATCGCCGCTTGCACTTGTTGATCAGCAATCTTTTCCACGCGATCGAGTTCGTCGCGTGTGAAGCCGACGGGGACTTCCCACATCGCATGACCTGCCGCCACCTTCATTTCAAATGCTGCACGAGCACGCTGGCGAAACAGGTTCAGCTCGAACTCGGACATTGTGCCTTTCAAGCCCAACAGCAAGCGGTCGTTGACTTGACGTGGATCGTAAACACCTTCGCCATCAATGATCAACGTGTTGGTCAGCGAACACAAGTCTATCAAGTGATGCCAGTCGCGATTGTTCCGTGCCAATCGCGACGCTTCGAGCGCGAAGACCGCGCCGACGTCGCCGCTGCATACCAGTGCTAACAATGCCGCAAACCCTGGCCTTTCGACCAGACCGCTTCCGGTCTTGCCTTGATCGTCGTCGATGAGCTTGACTTGCTCAAAGCCTAGCTCCTTGGCACACTCGCGGAGGTCGTACTGCCGCTGGCGTCCTTGATGATTGTTCCGCACTTGGTGATGCGAAGACTGACGCACGTAGACGCAAGCACCGCGATCGAGGTGGTGTTGCGTGATCTTCTCTTTCGTGATCATTGCTGTTCCTCTGGTTTGGGATGGCATTCTTCAATTTCGATCTGTGTGACCTTGAAGATCAGTTCGGCGATCGCTGACTTGCAGTCTTGCCGTTGTGCGGCAGAGAGTTGTTGCCAGATGCTCGGCGTGCCGAAGTCAAGCATCTTTTGCTTCGCTGGCAACATTTCCACGAGTTGTCTTTGTGCATTCACGATGGTCTCCTTTAACGACCATCAAACCACAATCGACGAGCGCCCGCAGTCGGCTTAGCGCCTCAAGCGAAACGCAGCCACTATTCGCTTCGGTAACCCAATGTGAACAAGCCTGTTCGTCGAGCATCCAACAAGGGATATTGATACGTAGTTCTTCTTCATTTGCGTTGCCTTCAAGTCGTTCGATACGAGCGACGACTGAAGGCTCATTACCGCGCCGCAGCACTCGCAAAACGGTAACCCGTCGTCCAAAGAAGGGGTGGAATCGGTAGGCAATTTCCGCCGGCCCCAGTTGGCAGGCAGTGTGTGGATACTTTGAGACACAGTTTCGCGACCGGACTTCTGGAAGCAGGCGTCGATCTAATGGCGATCAGCAAGCTGCTCGGGCACAGCAGCTTTACAACCACCATGATCTATTTACATTGCCGACGCGAACACCTGGGATCGACGCCCAGCCCGATCGACTGGCTCCCAGCGCGTCAGTGCCCGCGCTGGATCGACCCTTCGCTGCAAGCTCCATCGCCCGAGCCGAAGAACTCCCAGTCGAAGCCTCCAGAGCCGACGTCCCCGAGCGACCCGAGCTGAGTGTCGCCAGCATACTCAATCGATACACGCCTGACTTTATTGGCAAGTATCGACCGAGTCTCTCACGACAAGTCGAAAGTACTCTGGCGCGGATCGGCTTCTGCCGCACCGCGCCCATGGGAGGCAGGACCTACGCCTGCAATCAGTGCCAGACGAAGATCTCACTGTATAACTCATGCGCTGACCGTCACTGCCCACAGTGCAGTGGCGCTCGGCGAGCTGATTGGCTCGACAAAGCGGCCGGACTACTGTTGCCAGGAGTAACCTACTTCCAAGTTGTCTTCACATTGCCTGACAAGTTGTCGTCACTCATTCTCGGCAATCGCCGCGAACTGTATCGCACTTTAATGCACGCCGCTTGGGAGTCGCTCAAGGAGTGCGTCCAATCCAAGCTGGGCATGCAGGCTTCGGCCATGATGGTACTACATACTTGGAATCAACGGCTGGAACATCATCCACACGTACACTTGCTCGTCCCTGGCAGCGGACCATCGCTCGACGGCCAGCGATGGATCGAGTGTCCACAGACGAAGCCCACTCGCAGTTCGCCTGCCAAGCCTACTCTGGTCGACAACAAACTACTCAGCCAAGAGTTCAGCCAGCGATTCTTACGCAAATTGAAGTCGTTGCACCGACGTGGAAAGTTAGAGCTAGAAGGGAGTTTGAATGATCTGCAAGAACCACTCGCTTGGTCCAAGTTCACCGACACCCTGCTGGAGTTCGATTGGTGCGTGTTCATCGAGCGACCACCAACGACCGAGTCGTCCCCTGAGCATGTCTTGAAATACTTAGCCCGTTACATGACCGGCGGTCCCATCTCAGACCGCCGATTGATAAGCTGCGAGAACAACATCGTCACCTTCTTGGCTCGCAGTAAAGACAAACGCAGCTCGGTCAAGCAAGTCCCAGAGAATCTCCCTGGAGTTGAATTCACTCGTCGCTGGTCGCTGCACATTCTACCCAAGGGGTTTACTAAGTCGCGGTGTTTTGGCGGTTACAGCAGTGCTAGCCGTACGGCTTTCATCGCTTTGTGCCAGCGACTCCAGGCTCACCCTATCGTAGACCAAGCTGAGGCGCAAGTCAGCCAAGCCGCCTGCGAAGAACCTTCGCCACGAACAGAACGCTGTTGCGCCAAGTGCCAGCAGCCGATGCAGCTTATTTCTGAGACAGGTCGTCCGAGCTGGCGTGACCTATTCTACGGTCCCAACCACCATGCTTGGTTCGAGAGTTAAGACAGTGGCTCTCCAGTATCACACCCACCAAGACGACTCACCCCTTACGATTGCCGTGAACGTAGCTCGCTACCTACCACTCGCACAAACGGCCGCCCAGGCCCCTCTAATCGCTACGAAATTCTCTACGGAGCAGCAGTGATACCCAGCGAAAAGCTTGCCTATCGCTCTGGTGATGCATTAGAATGATTCAAGACAGACGCTAGCTCATTACTATCCGCATAGCAGCGTGCGGAGCGAAGCGTCTCAGTTCAACGCACAATCTATCCCGCCGTTGCAGTTGGGATAGATTGCTATTCGTTCGCCACTTAGAATACATTAGTGCACCAAAACTTTGGTCAGGGATGACAAACTGTGAAATACAAACTATCCACACTACTCTCGGTCTTGGTCATTGCTTCACTTGGAGCCAACGGCTATCGGCAGCACTTGGAGTTGAGTAAACTTCAAGTGAAGTATGCCGCGTTGCAGGTTGAAAGTGAACGACTCGAGAAGGACCGGAAACGACTTGCTTACTATTACGAATCGAATCAGAACAAGTTGTTGCAATTTGCCGAGGGAATCGATGCGCGGCAACGATTGATACTAAGCCGATCAACACTGAATACCGATTAATGGGAACGGTGAGTTCAAACCGCGGCGAACAACGCGTTGAACGCCAGGATCGGTAGCGACTCTACTTTGCACTTCCAACTCAACCCCCGATCCGACGTTAACGCCAGCGTTCTTCGAGTTACCTGGAGCAAAGCGGGTGGGTGGACCGTCAGCTAGTTCTCGCAGTTCCTGCGCAAAAAATTAGTTACGCGATTTCATCGCCGAAAAAGTTGCAGGACGATCTCTCAGTTTGGGTGGCCGACAACCTCTCCACCATTTCGAGATCCATAGGCACGCCACACTTCGTCTTCCAAAGTAGTACTTAACAGCGCAGTGTGGCCATCGCCGAACACAGCGTAAATCCCGTTCGAGTGAAGACTGTTCGGTGCGTGCAAAGCCTCTCCTAAGCGCGTCCCGTTTGCGCAGTTGTGCGGTTGCTGCACAAAAATATTGACGATGCGAGTGATTCCAATCGATCCATCTGTCCAAAACGAGCCCAGTGAATAGGTCGAAGGTCGATTCGAAAAGCGATCCAGTGAGAAACATTCACGAGAGAAACCGGCGAGCTCACTAGGCATTTCATAGGATCTACTGGTGTTAAACGTTGCGGCCTTCCATGGAGAATGATTGGAACCGTCAGTATATTGCCGATATGCCATCGTTTCGGTTACAGCGATTGTATTCGAAAGTCCATCAGTCACTTCATGGAGGCCAATCTGTCTACCGGATTCGGTATTTGAAACGAGGATGCCATTGTAGTAACCATTAGGACCACCCCCACTTACTCCGACATAGTTGGTCGCAAAAAAGTGATCATCAGTATTGGTAAACGGATCGGTCGGACAAGTGAGAACGATGGGTACTTTTGCCCATGATCGATCAAGCTGATCTTCCGCACGTTCCGAAAAATTGATTTGATTGTACTTATTCTCCTGTTCGAGAAACGGTAGCAATCGAACGTGGAATGAGTATCCCCCTCCACTTCCGTATGGAAAAGCGTGATTTGATACGGAGTAGTTTTGAAGGGCTAAACCTATCTGGCGCATGTTGTTGGCGCACGATACCTTGCGTGCAGATTCACGAACGGATAAGACGCCGACAAGGAGAAGTGATACAACTATCCCAGTGATTATCGTCACCACAACTAGTTCGACGAGTGTAATGCCTTTGCGAAACATCGTACCACTCTCCTGTGCCGCATGAACTAAGGACTCACTGATAACGAATTGGAGCTATCTACTCTTCTTCGTCGCCACTCGTGCCGAAGTAAATCGTGTGATTTTGAACAAGAATCTCGTCAGTATCCCTGTCTCTCAGCGTCACTTCAGCCGAAGCATTGAGCCAGTCTCCAGTTGGAGCCGTGATGGTACCTGCACCCCATTCGTGTTCACCTGCGCCAGTTGATGTACCTGAGACAGTTCCGCTCCTTGTGAAATTGTTGAACTGCTGGAAAATCTTGCAAATCCACTCGATCCCCTCGTCATTAGCCTCACCTTCACAACTGACGTTTCCGTCAACTGGATGATTCTTGGATCCGTTCGAAGGGCTGTCGATCGTCCAATCGCCCCCATGGCTGGTTGCCCCCGAAAGGAAAATCGCCGCTACAAGCGAAGCATAACGCAATTTCATGTTAAATCCTCGCAAATCGTTTAGGTTTCGGAAACGCAAGAGTAACGTTCCGGCGTACGGCTGCATTCTATACGTGAGAGCACGATTCGAGCATTAAGAAGGCGTTAAAACTGCGTTATGTTCTTCGGAACGCTTCCTGCGAAGTCGCATTTCCTTGGTCGATTGAGGGCCACCATGCTAAACGAAGAAAAAGAAGTCAACCGGAGTCGCGGTGGGTGCTCGACTTCGCAAAACAATTCACTCCCCGCGACTGCCTCCTTCCCAAATGTGCTAATGTGGTCTTCGGTTGTGTGAAGCCCACCGCGCTGAATCGAAGAACCACGGAATGAACGAAAGTCGCGTTGGCCGATCGACTTTGCTAACATATCAACTCACGCGACTTCGTTATTCCCAGCGTTCCTCGCGGCAAAACCAACCGTAGCTCGACGAAGCAGACACGTAGCCATTCGACCTCCCCAAGCATTCGCATGCGGGCAAAGAGATTGCTTGCATGTCCACCCCT
This sequence comes from Pirellulaceae bacterium, assembly GCA_041741715.1. Taxonomy (GTDB): domain Bacteria; phylum Planctomycetota; class Planctomycetia; order Pirellulales; family Pirellulaceae; genus Aureliella. Next base: position 6,993 of record JBGSJT010000739.1, read on the forward strand.
TCGAACACTCCCGTAGCGACCAGGCAGACAGCTCTAGCCATTCACATGCTCAGCCTTGGGGCGACCAGCAAGAGAATGCTTGCGAATCCACCACTTACCCTAAGGTGAAGACCCACAAAGGAAGTGCGACGCTTCGTGCTGGCTCCCTACCCACCGCTGAAAATGTGTCGCGCTAGAACTTTTGTCACAGGTTTTGGCATCCCGGTTGGTGTGCAAGGCTGAGCCGAGCATTGCGGGCATTTTTTCTGAGAATCCGTCGTCCAAAAGACGACCACGCGCGTCAACGATATACAGGAACAATAAAAACCAAGAATACGGGAAGATCCGGGTGCCCGCGTGCAACTCGACGATTCACAAGAACCGACAACCAGTTCTGCGTCGCTTACCGATGAGCGTCTGTTACTCTCTTTCCAAGCCGGCGACCAGAATGCAATCGGGGCGATTATCGAGCGTCATGTCAAACGCAACTAAGAATCAGCCAATTTAGCAGGGTGGCTGGGTTGTTTGCGATTGACTGATCGCAGTTTGCGGGGCGGCTGATTATAGTAGAAGGGTGTTTTCAGCCTAGAATAATCGCCTCGCTGTGAAGTAACT
>JBGSJT010000740.1:0-2798 GCA_041741715.1 Pirellulaceae bacterium
CGGCACCGGAGGCGGTGGCTCGCTCGATTCGTCAGTACGACGCGGCCACCGCCAAGATTGAAGTCGCCGACCAAACCACCGACCGCACGTTGGCCGGCCAGAGTCAACTGCTGGCAGAAGTACGTAGCGGTATGAGCAATCTCACCGGTGTGGAAACAAAGCTGACACGAGAGCAGTGGGATCTGGTGAACGTGGTCGGCAATTCGCTCGTTATCGACCGATTGCTTCCCGGGCGAGCCATGGCGGAAGGCGAAAGCTGGACGCACGCCGCCGCGACACTGGGCGCATTACTTTGCATGGATCACGTGGCGGTGTGCGACGTGTCGAGCGTGGTGACCACCGAATCCCAGCGACAAGTACAAATTCGAATGGCCGGCACGGTCCACGGCACAGTTGACGGAACACCCACGGAAATGGAATTGCGGGCCGCCTATTTGTTCCATTTAGACAAGAAGCGGATTACGCGGTTCAACATCGCGATCAAAGAGTCTCGCAAGAACAGCGAGATCGTGCCTGGCTTGGATGTGGTCGCCAAGGCGGTTGTCACGATTGATCCGGAGGCCAAGCCTTGGACTGTGCCGAGCAATGTGCGGAAAATGGCGGCGCGTACCAACGAACCGTTGTCCCGGACGCTCGTCTATGAATCACCCACCAAAAACTTTCGCTTCGCCTACGACGCGGCTTGGTATATCACGGCCGAGGAACGCGATTTGTATTCGTTCCGCTACCTACACGACCATGATCTAACCGCTCATTGCAATCTCAGCGTGTTGCCCGCTCGGTCCGCAGGTCGACACACGCCGCTCGAAGAGTTTGAACGCGACGTCCGCCAATCGCTGGGCGACAAGCTGGCAACCGTGAGCGCCGCGACCGAGTGGCAAACCAAGCAGGGTTATCATTGCCTGGGCGTAATTGCCGAAGGGAAAGTGAACGATGTCCCCATCCAATGGCGCAATTACTTGGTGGCGGCCGATGATTGCCCGCGGCTGTCGCTCTCCGTGACACTCCAGCAGACGCACAGCGAGTCGTTTGCCGACGCGGAACGGCAGATCATCGACACGATCGAGTTGGTGCCAACCCCCGCGACCGCAAGCAACAGGGATCGCGTAATCAGCAAATAGTTAGTGGTTAGCGGCCGGGGGGATCGGTTGGTTTGCGACGTGTGACCTGCGGCGGAATGGGAACGGCAGGTTCCGCATTTCATTTTGAATGACAACCTCTATGGCGTAGACCTGTCTCGCGAAGCGGTCGAGATCACGCAATTGGCCTTGTGGATACGGTCGGCGACACGGGATCAGACGCTCGCCACGCTGTCGGACTAGACGATAGTCGCCAGGGTAGTATACTAATGAACACAAGATATCACCAGGAGATTTTATTTAATGGCTGATTCTAATGAATATGACCGGCGTTTAACTCTCAAAGGCCGCGTAGGCGCTCAGTTGTTACTAGATACTCACGAACTGTCAGTACAAATCGGTGGACAATACGAAGCTCACAACGATGTCACACTCTACAAGGGCGATTGCCTAAAGCTACTTGGGCAAATACCAACCAATGCTGTTGACCTAGTAGTTACATCGCCACCCTATAATCTCGGGAAAGAGTACGAGAAAAAGCTGGATCTCCAGACATATCTTGAGCAACAATCACAAGTAATTGGGGAGTGTGCGCGAGTGTTGTCTGCCCGAGGTAACATTTGTTGGCAGGTTGGAAATTATGTAGATAAGGGTGCAATCATTCCGCTAGATACTTTCTTGTATCCTGTTTTTGCAGACCTAGGTCTGCAGATGCGGAATAGAATAATTTGGCATTTTGAGCATGGCTTACATTGCAGCCGTCGTTTTTCAGGTCGGTACGAAGTAATTATGTGGTTCACGAAATCCAACAGCTATATTTTCAACCTTGATCCCGTGCGGGTTCCACAAAAATATCCTGGAAAACGTCACTTTAAGGGACCAAAAGCTGGAAAGCTCTCTTGTAATCCCAATGGTAAAAATCCGAGTGACATCTGGATCATCCCAAATGTAAAACACAATCACGTTGAAAAAACGAGCCATCCTTGTCAATTTCCTGTTGAACTTGTTGAGCGATTGGTCTTGTCAATGTCTGAATCAGGAAGTTTGGTCTTTGACCCCTTTATGGGCGTCGGCAGTACTGCGGTGGCAGCTATCAGGCACGGGAGAAGGGCTGCTGGTGCTGAGGTTGTCTCGAAGTACTGCGATCTGGCTACTAAGCGAATTTTACTTGAAGCGAATGGTGCACTTCAGACAAGGCCAATGGGCAGACCAATTTACTCTCCGACCGGCAATGAGAAAGTAGCTAGAGACCAATTTTTGAGTAGAAGTAACGGAGACAACAATTTGTGAGAATAGTAACAATGCATTCGCATCTGAATGGTTACTAATGGCTTTTGGTCCATCAAAAGAAGGTATGGAAAGAGATTGAAGCCACGATCAAGTCGATCAATGCGGCGAAGTACAAGACGAAAATAAGTGAAGAAAAGACGATGCAAGGCAAGGCTTTGTATGCTCCCAAGGAACTTAATAAGGCATTTTCTGAGTCGTTGAGTAAAACAGGTTGGGAGGAGTCTCGAACAAGTTACTGGGTTACAGACGACTACGACTTAATAAGACGAACCTTACCATTGGATCGTGACAAGCAGAAAGCAGAAATCTATGCTGCGGGCAAAACGCCGATTTCCTCATACAACCAGACGGATTTTGTAAAGAATCGCATCGCAGTTGAAGTTCAATTCGGGAAATACAGCTTTATAGCATATGATCTCTTCGTCAAGC